>VBPB01000181.1:1488-10202 GCA_005893365.1 Candidatus Eiseniibacteriota bacterium | reverse complement strand
TCGGTCAACATCGACCTCATCTACGGGCTGCCCTATCAGACCGCCGCCGGCTTCACGCGCACGGTCCAGCAGGTGATCGCGCTCAGGCCCGAGCGCGTGGCGGTCTACTCGTTCGCCTACGTGCCATGGATCAAGGCGCACATGAAGCACATCCCGACCGAGGCGCTCCCCGACGGCACGCTCAAGCTGGAGCTGCTCGGGCTCACCATCGACGCGTTCACCGGCGCGGGCTATCGGGCCATCGGCATGGACCACTTCGCGCTTCCCGAAGACGAGTTGTCGCGGGCGGTCGAGGCGCGCACGCTGCATCGCAACTTCATGGGCTACACGGTCCAGACCGCGCGCGACATGGTGGCGCTGGGGATCTCGGGGATCGGCGACGTCCAGGGCGCCTACGCGCAGAACGTGAAGAAGCTGCCGGAATACTACGCGGCGCTGGAGGCCGGCCGGTTCCCGATCGAGCGCGGCATCGCCCTCGACGCGGACGACGTGGTGCGCCGCCACATCATCACCAACCTGATGTGCAACTTCCATCTCGACGTCCGCGAGGTCGAGCGGCTGTTCGACCTGTCGTTCGCGGGCACCTTCGCCCGCGAGTTGGCGGAGTTGACCGGACCCGATTCCCCGGCGGCGCACGGCCTGATCGAGGTGACCCGCGAGACCATCGAGGTCACCGCGCTGGGACGGCGGTTCGTGCGCAATGTCTGCATGGTGTTCGACCGCTATCTGAGGGCCAAGGCGACCCAGGAACGGCCGGTCTTCAGCCGGACGGTATGACGGGTTCGCGTTTCGTCGTCATCGGCGGGGGCATCACCGGGCTGACGGCGGCCTACCGGCTGCGCGAACGCGCGCCGCGCGGGACCGAGGTGATCCTGCTCGAAGGCTCGGACCGCCTCGGCGGCCACGCCCACACCGTGACCGACGGCGGTTTCGTGGTCGAGGCGGGCCCCAACGGGTTCCTGAGCCGCGCCGCGGAGCCCGAGCCCATCGCGCTGATCCGCGACCTCGGCCTCGCAGGCTCGCTGGTCGAGGCGCGCCCCGCCGCGCGCCGGCGCTTCGTGGTGCACGGCGGCCGGATGCGGCGCGTCCCCGACTCGCCGCCGGTGTTCTTCGGCTCGGACGCGCTCTCGCCGGCCGGCAAGCTGCGGCTGCTGCTCGAGCCCTTCGCCCGGCGCGCGCCCAAGAGCGAGGAGACCGTCTACGAGTTCGCCTGCCGCCGCGTGGGCCGCGAGGCGGCCGAGGTGCTGGTGGACACGGCGATCTCGGGCATCTCGGCGGGCGACAGCCGCGAGCTGTCGGTGGCGGCCGCCTTCCCGCTCATGACCGAGATGGAGCGCGAGCACGGGAGCCTGATCCGGGCGATGATCGCGCGCCGCCAGCCGCCGCCGCGGCTGGTGAGCCTCGCGGGCGGGATGGGCGAGCTGGTCGCGACCTTCGCCGCCCGGCTCTCAGGCGTGGCGCGCACCGGAGCCCGGGTGAAGCGCCTGGAGCGCGCGGGCGACGGCTGGCAGCTGCGGCTCGAGGACGGCGAGGCGCTCGCCGCCGACGGCGTGCTGCTGGCCGCGCCCGCCGCACGGGCGGCGGCGATGGTGGCGGACCTCGACCCCGAGCTGTCGCGCGGGCTCGCCGAGTTCCCGTACGCCGGGCTCGGGGTCGTGGCGATGGCGTTCCGCGCCGCCGACCTCACCGTGCCGCTCGACGGCTACGGCTACCTCGTGGCCCGCCGCGAGGGGCTCGATACGCTCGGCGTGGTGTGGGACTCGTCGCTGTTCGCAGGCCGCGCGCCCGAGGGCATGGTGCTGGTGCGCGCGATGCTGGGCGGCGCGCGGCGGCCCGAGGTGGCGGACCTGGGCGAGGACGAGATCCTGCGCCGCGCGCGGGCGGAGCTCAAGCGCGTGCTCGGCGTCACGGCCGCGCCGGCGCGCAGCTGGGTGTGGCGGTGGCCGCGGGCCATCCCCCAGTACACGCGCGGCCATCGCGAGCGCGTGGCGGCGGTAAGGGCGCGCGCCGCCCGGCACCCCGGCCTCGAGCTGTGCGGCACCTCGTACGACGGGATCGCCTTCGGCGCCGGCGTGATCTCGGCCGAGCGCGCGGTGGCGCGTGTCCTGGCGGGGGCCGGCGTCGCGGGAGCCGCCGCCGCCGAGGGCGGGCGCGGCGGGCAGGGCGCGGACGCGAGGGCGGTCGGCTCGGCCTTCCTGGCCTCGCCTCCCTCGTCCTCGGCGGCCTTCGCCGGTCCCTCGCTGCGGCCGCCTGCGGACCCTCGCGTCCACGCCCTGCCCGCCGCGCCCGCGTGCGGTGACGGCGTCGGTTGTGAGGCGGCCGATGGGGCGCGCGCCTGATGCGCCGGCACGTCGTCCTGCTCACCTACGGCGAGCCGCCGACGCCGGACTTCTTCGCCCAGCTCAAGTACTCCTGGCGTATCCTGCTCGGCCTCACCCGGGCGGTGGCGCCCATCCCGGCGGCGGTGCTGCCGGTGATCGCGCTGTCGCGGGCGCGCTTCCGCAACCGTCTCTGGACCACCGAGCGCTATGGCTCGCCGCTCGAGCGCCTCACCGAGGCGCAGGCCGCGGGGCTCGCCGCGGCCCTCGCGAACCCCGGGGGCGGGATCGATTGGCAGGTCCACGTGGCCTACGAGTTCCGCGATCCGCTGCTGACCGTCCTGCTCAACCGCCTGCCGGCCGACGAGCCGGTGGACATCGTGCCGATGTACGTCGCCGATTCGGCCTTCACCCACGAGATCGGACGCGGCACGGTGGCGCGGTGGGCCGAGCGCCTGGGCGGCGGCCGCGCCCCGGTGCGCGTGCTGCCGGCGCTCGACGAGGGCCGCTTCGCGGAGATCTCGGCCGCGCACGTGGCCCGCGAGGCGGAGGCGCGCGGCGCGGGCGGCAAGGAATGGGCGCTGGTGCTGGCGGCCCACGGCACGCTGCTCGAGCCCGCGCGGCCGATCGAGACCGGGCGAGGCGCCACCGAACGCGTCGCGGCCGCCATCGCGCAGCGGCTCGCGGGCCGATTCGGCATGGTGCAGCCGGCGTGGCTCAATCACGTCTACGGCGGGCGCTGGACCGAGCCGCCGGTGGACCAGACGCTCAAGCGCGTGGCCGAGGCGGGCTACCGGCGCGTGGTCTACTACCCATTCGGCTTCTCGGCCGACAACGCCGAGAGCCAGCTGGAGGGGCGGATCGCGCTCCGTGCTCAGCCGGGGCTCGAGGCGGTGCACCTGCCGTGTCTCAACGCGGCGCCCGAGTTCATGGCGGCGCTCGCGCGGCAGGTGGTGGAGCAGGCGCGCGCGAGCGGCAAGGCGGCCTGACGAGAGACACGCGGCCGGTAGTCCACGCCGTGCGGGGGAGGGCTTTCCCCGCCGCGCCTGCCCGCCCCGGCCCGGCTCGTGCCCTGCCGACCGGCATTCGTCTCAGCGCGTCAGGGCGATGATGGGGTCGCGGTGCTCGGGGTGGGTGGCGAGGAGGGTGGCGCGGGCGGCCAGCTCGAAGTCGGCGGGGTCGAAGCCGGGCGAGACCGTGGTGCCCATCAAGGCGAAGACGCCGCCCGGGGACAGCCGCGAGCCCTGCCACACACCGCCCGGGAGCCACGCTTTCACTTGGTCCGCGGTCATTCGGTGGCCTCCCGAGCGCGTGAGGTCGGTGTCATGCCGGCTGGCGCCGGCCGCACCGGACAATTCGATGACGCGGTGTCGCCGCGCGCGCGTCGACGCGAAACCAGGTGGACGCACGGCGGAGGCGGGGACTATCGTCCCGTGCGGTCACGCAGTGGCGCAAGGGCCGCGGTCACGCCGCTCGCGAGATGAAGGATGATCGAACGGGATGGATCCCGCCACCGCGCGCGAAGCACCCGGCTCCGCCGCTCCTCGGAGGATCTCGCCATGACGCAGAAGACGATGACCGAGAAGGACATGTTCCTGCAGACCTTCGGTCACGAGTGTCAGACCACGCTCAAGCTGCTCAAGGCCTACCCGGCCGCCAAGGGCGACTACAAGCCGCACGAGCGGTCGCGCTCGGCGAAGGAGCTGGCGTGGACCTTCGTGATCGAGCAGGGCCTCGTGGACATGGCGCTCAAGGGGAAGATCGATTTCTCGCAGCCGATGCCGAAGCCGCCGGCCAACCTGGGCGAGGTGATCGCGGCGTTCGAGAACGCCTCCCGTGAGACGACCAGCAAGGTGACGAGCGCCACCGACGACACGCTCAACCGGACGCTGCAGGTCCCGACCGGGCCGGGCAAGGTGGGCGACCTCCGGACGATGGACCTGCTCTGGACCACGCTCATGGACCAGGTCCACCACCGCGGTCAGCTCTCGGTCTACACGCGGATGGCGGGGGGTAAGGTGCCGTCGATCTACGGGCCCAGCGCCGACGAGCCCTGGATGTAGTGGTCAGGGCGACACGCCGGCCCCACTCGAGCGCGAGGCCCGGGCGACCCGCCCGGGCCGCGCGCGTCCCATCGCTGCGGCGCCTCGCGGCCTACGCCGTCTGGCGCTCCCGGGGCCGGAATTCCGGAGCGTTGTGCTCGAAGTCCCACATCATCGGCGGCGCGCCGCCCATCTGCCGCACGTACGCGTAGAGCTGGCCCCGGTGGTGGAAGTACTCGTCCCGGATGACGCTCATGCACACCGTGCCGGGCATGTCGAAGCCCCAGGGCGTCTTGACGCTCGCCTGGAGCGCGGCGTCGGTGATCGCCCCCGCCGCCCGGTCGGCCGCGGTCCAACTCTCGGTGACGAAGCGCAGCAGGTCGCCCTTGGTCTTGAGCCGCGCGAGCGTGGCCACGTCGTCTTCGGCCCGGATCGCGCCGCTCACGACCCCTTCGGTGATGTCGCGGACGATGGTGCCGTAGAGGTGGACGATCAGTTCCTTGGGGCTACGCATGTTCAGGATGGGGTGGCTGTCGATCTGGTCCGCGGGGACGAGATCGAGGACGCGCAGCGTCATGCCATGGACCTGGCGGAAGTGATCCCAGGTGGCGAGATGTTGAGCGCGGTCGTACATGGGCCGAGGACTCCTTCGAGGTGGAGGGTTGGCCCGGGCCGCCGGTCTAAGGTGGCGGCGCGGTGTGTCGCAGAGTCTCGCCGCTCGGCGCGTCGCGGTCAATCCCATCGACCGACCGCCGCGCCGGGGGTCAGCGGGCGCGGCGCGCCTTGCCCCGGGGAGCGGCCCTGGGCGCGGCCGGCCGGGGACCGCCCGCATCCGCACGCCGGGCCGCGTCCACGAGGCCGCGCGGGACCGTGACCTCCATGGCGAGCAGAGCGTGCGACAGGGTCTTGCCCTGGGCGTCGAGCCGGAGCGACACGGTGCCGCCTCCGCCGAGCGACTCGTGCAGCAGGAAGATGCCCTTGAAGCGCCGCTTGACCAGGGCCGCGGTGAGCGTGCGCTTGAGCCAGGGGTAGAGCTCGGGGGCCCGGGCGATGATCCCGATGTTGCAGGTGTCGCCCTTGTCCCCGCTGCGGCCGTGGGCGAGGGCCGCGAGCGGCACGCGCACGTGCCGGGGACTTCCGCCCGGCCGCGGCCACGCGGTGCGCGCCAGGGGGGCGGGCCGCGGCGCGGGGACGAGCGGCGTCGGCCACTCGAGCGCCCGCTCGCCGTCGCGGGTGACGAGGCGCGGCTTCACGCGCTCGCGCGGCGTCAGCGCCGGCCAGTAGGCCACCACCTCCTGCGCCTGCGGGCGGCCGCCGGTGACCGCCACCCCCGGGGGGCCCGAGAGGATGACCGCGGGCACGAGCTTGGAGAACCGCTCGATCTTGTCCCGGTCCGCGTCGCGGACCGAGAGCCGGAGCAGCACCTCGGGCGGATCGGACTCCGGCGCCAGCGGGCCCCAGCAGGCCGAGTGCCCGACCAGCTCCGCGCGCCGCTCGGCGAAATCGAGGCCGAGGCGCTCCCAGAACAGCGCGGCGAAGGCGCGCGCCTTGGCGGCCGCGTCGGGCGCGGAGATGATCAGCGACCCGCTCGCCTTCCAGCCGTCGAAGTAGGAGACGCTGACCTTGAGCGCCGGCGGTGCGGGGCGGCCGCGCACCCCCCAGACCCGCACGCGATCGCGGCCAGCTTGCTCCAGGCGGATGGAGGCGAAGTCCGCCACCACGTCGGGCGTGATGTAGCCGCGCGGGTCGCCCATCTCGTAGACGAGCTGCTCCTTCACCGTGCGCACCGTGACCGCACCCCCGGTGCCCGCGTGCTTGGTCACCACGAACGAACCGTCGGGGGAGACCTCGAGGACCGGGTAGCCGATGTCGGCGAAGCGGCGCACGGCGGTCCAGTCGGTGAAGTTGCCGCCCGTGCTCTGCGCCCCGCACTCGACGATGTGCCCGGCGACGATGCCGGCGGCGAGCCGGTCCCAGTCGTCGGGCGCCCAGCCGAAGGCGTGGATCATCGGCGCCAGCGTGATCCCGGTGTCGGTGCAGCGGCCGGTGACGACCACCTGCGCCCCGCTCGCGAGGGCCTCCACCACCGGCCAGGCGCCGAAGTAGGCGTTGGCCGAGGAGACCCGGGCGCGGACGTCGCTGAACGCGCGGCCGTCGTCCATGTGGTCCAGGGTGACGCCCGCGGCGTTCAGCTCGCCGAGGCGCTCCATGACGTCGTCGCCCACCACCGCGGCCACCTCGAGCGGGCGGCCGTGGGTCTGCGCCATCGCCAGCAGGGCGGCCCGGCAGGCGAGCGGGTTGACCCCGCCGGCGTTGGAGATGACGCGCACGCCCCGCTCGACCAGCAGCGGCAGCGTCTCTTCGACCTGGGCGATGAAGTCGCGCGCGTAGCCTGCGCGGGGATCGCGGGCGCGCTGCTTCTGCATGATGGACATCGTGATCTCGGCGAGGAAGTCGAGGGTCACGAAGTCCACCGGGCCCCGTTCCACCTGGCGCCGGAACTGGGCGAGGTCGTCCCCCCAGTACCCGCCGGCGTTGGCGATACGGATCAGGTCGGCCACGGCGGGAATGTACCTCACCCGCTCGGGGTGCGTCAGGCGAGCGCAGAAGCGCCTCGCGCCCAGGACGCGCCGCGTGGCGGGCGCGTCCTGGAGCGAGGGGGCGAGGCCCACGCGGGCCTCGCGGCATTCCGTCTAGCCAGCGCGGCTAGTCGTCGTGGCCGCCGCCCTGACGGTGACAGTCGGCCCTGCAGGCGTTGCTCGCCTGCTCGAGACGATCCTCTTCCGCCTCATGGCGCGCGTTCTCCGCGGCCACGCACGCCGGGTCGCTCTCGCAGGCGCGGGCGTTCTCGCGGTGCAGCTTGCGCTCCTGCTGTGCCTGGCGCGCGGAGAACTGATTGCAGTCGCGCTTGCAGTGATCGGGGCCACCGTGGTTGAGCGCGACACCGGTCAGGCGGTCGCTCACTCGGGTGCACTGCGAGAGCGCGAGCGTGGCGATGCCGAGCGCGGTCAGGAGCGCGGCGTAAACGGCGGCACGGCGGAGTCCTCTGGATTCAGCGTGGTGCACGATGACCTCCATCCCGGGGTGTTGAGCAAGTTGGTGAGGGCGTTGGGCTCCACCCTCCGAGGACACGCTCCACCGACACACGTCGCGGCGGAAGCATCTCGACGGCGAGCAGGAACCCTCTGAACCGGGGGACGGGGCGGGGGGGCGTCGTCCCTTGGACCACGTACCGGCGGCCAGACGCTCGGGCCGCGCGATGTCGATGAGCCGGCGCCCCAATCAGCACCGTCCGATCACGGGGACACTCGGAAGGAGGGCTCACCGCCGAGCGCCGTCTCGAAGCGGTTCCGCAGCAAACCATCCTCCCAAAACTCCGCGAGCGCCCCGTGCGAAGGGGGCGCTCGCAGTTCACATCCTAACTAGACTGACGAATCGATCAACCGGCGGTGCCGGCACCCTGCTTGTGGCAGTTGGCCTTGCAGGCATCCCGCTGCGCCGCGAGAGCAGCCAGCGCCGCGTTGTGACGCGAGTTCTCGGCGCTCTTGCAAGCGGCATCGCTGCCGCACGCCTGCAGATTCGCCTTGTGGAGCGCGTTCTCCTGCTTCACCGCCGCATTGTAGTCCTTGGTGCACTGGGCCTTGCAGCTGACGGGCTTGTTGGAGATGAGCCCGACGCCGGTGAGGTTGTCGCCCACCTGCGTGCACTGCGAGAGGGTCAGAGAAACGACGCCGAGCAGCGTCGCGAGCGCGGCAAAGACGACTGCGCGGCGAAGTCGGGTGGCAGAGAGACCTGCTTACTCTGCGCTGCGCTCCTCCATCCGTGAGACGTTGAAGCGGGCTCGTCCTTGGGCTGGCTGACAATCAACGACTGCGTGCGGCCGAACGATCAACCGGCGGTGCCGGCACCCTGCTTGTGGCAGTTGGCCTTGCAGGCATCGCGCTGAGCCTGCAGGGCGGCGATGGCGGCGTCGTGACGCGCCTTCTCGGCGCTCTTGCAGGCCGCGTCGCTGCCGCACGCCTGATTGTTCGCCTTGTGCAGCGCGTCTTCCTGCTTCTTCGCCAGATTGTAATCCTTGTCGCACTGCTTCTTGCAGCTGACGGGCTTGTTGGAGATGAGCCCGATGCCGGTGAGGTTGTCGCCCACCTGCGTGCACTGCGTCAGCGTGATCGCGACGACGCCGAGCAGCGCCGCGAGAGCGGTGTAGACGACGGCGCGGCGGAGATGAGTGTGTCGAGCCTGCTGCATGGGTTCCTCCTTAGGCCTGAGATGCGGAGACTTGAAAACAGCGGTGGAATCGCATCGGTTCAACGTGCTGCATGAGTTCCCCCTCAACGCGAGGACCAGAGAAAAC
>VBPB01000181.1:543-1431 GCA_005893365.1 Candidatus Eiseniibacteriota bacterium | reverse complement strand
AGCTGGTGCGGCTGCAAGCCGTAGCCGATACGACATCTCACTTGCCCGAAACACCCATTGCAGCGGGTGGTGACGCACTCCAAACACATGAGGAGCATAGCGGATGGTGACAGGTCCTTGCAAATGGTAAATGCGGAGCGTGAGCCGGACGAAGTTGAGTCGTGCGCAACCTGCACGCCCGGACCGGGCCTTAGGGGAATGCGCCGCGGGAGCCGGCGATCCCGAAGGTGGCGGGGTCCGCGGAGTCCGACACGGGGTCCCCCGCCCCTTCGGGCCACGTCGGCACCCCGTCCCGTTCGCTCCCTGGCCCGAGGAAGTGACCCGGTGGCCCGTCCCCCGCCCGGGCGCCCAACCCCAGTCGCTCCAACCCCCAGTCGGGCCGGCCCGCGGTCGGGATCGGGGGTGATCCGCGTCGGCGACCAGGCTCCCCGGGACCGGTTCGGCGTCCCGGCTCCGAGGCCGCTTAGTGGCGTAACGGTGCGCACGGATCCCGCGTGGTTCCTGGCCTGCGAGGACGGTCGCGAGGGGGCGGGACCACGAACGCGGGGTCGATCGGCGAGCTCGCCGGCTCGATTCGCGCATTGCCGACGCGCGTGCACTGCGCAGGAATCGGGATCACGGCGCGGCGTTCCGCAACACCGCGCGCGCGCGAATGGCGCCGGGAGCGCGATCGAGAGGGACGTGAGGCGAGACGCATTCCACCCGCTCGTGAAGCGCACGATCGGGTCCTGTCGCGCCGGCGCGCGCCAAGTTTACAGTTGACTTACACGGCCCTGGCGGACCAGAATTCCTCAGTCCTTCCCCCTTGCTCGACTTGAGAGGAGTTCCAGCCAGCCAGCCGGGTGGCCTCGTGGGCTCGCGCGCGGTCTCACTCCTCGCCTTCCACCC
>VBPB01000181.1:0-499 GCA_005893365.1 Candidatus Eiseniibacteriota bacterium | reverse complement strand
TGCTCGTGTCCTTCCAGTCCGCGAGGATGGCCCGCGCGGACGAGGCCGCGAGCCTTCCTTCCAAGCCGATGGACTTCGGGACCAGGGGTCCGGTCCGGGTGACGGAGTCGATCGTCGCCGCGCGGTCCGGCGTCGTCGCCAAGAAGCCCGCGGCGCGCACGGCCGCCGCCGCCCTCAGTGTCGCGTCGGGCTCGATCAAGAACGCGCCCATCTCCACGGGGCTGAACGGTGAACAGACCAACCCCGCCGTCGTCGGCGATGCCGGCGACCCGATCGTGATCTGGACGGACACCCGCAACGGCCCGAGCGACATCTACGCTCAGAAGCTGACGCCGACGATGGCCCCGCTCTGGATCCCGAACGGCCTGCCGGTCTGCAAGGCGACCGGCGGCCAGGTCAGCCCGCAGGCGGCGTCGGACGGGGCCGGTGGCGTGATCGTGGTCTGGGAGGACCATCGCGCCGACGCGGGCGACATCTACGCGCAGCGCATCAACTCCCT
>VBPB01000212.1 GCA_005893365.1 Candidatus Eiseniibacteriota bacterium | reverse complement strand
CGCTTCAGCGACGAGATCGTCGCCGTCAAGCTCGACGGCTCGCTGGCGGTCGAGCGCCTCGCCCACACCCACACCGCCGCCTCCGGCTGCTATCGCTGCGAGGCCCATCCCGTCCCCTCCCGCGACGGCACCCGCGTCCTGTTCGCCTCCAACTGGGCCCAGGACTGCACCGGGTGTGGCGCGTCGAGCGTGATCAAGGACTACGTCATCTCGCAGACCAGCCCCCCGACCGCCGTGCCTCCGGGGGACGGGCCGCGCCCCGAGTCGCGCGTGGCGTTCGAGCGCCTCTGGCCGACGCCGTCTCGGCGCCTGCCCCACCTGGCCTACGCGCTCCCGCTCGCCACCCCCGCGGGCCTCGACCTCGTGGACGTCGCGGGACGCGTCCTCCTCCATCGTGAACTCGGCGCGCCGGGTCCGGGCCACTACCAGCTGGACTTGAGCGGCGAGGCGCCGCCGCGTGCGGGCGTCTACTGGCTCAGGCTGCGGCAGGAAGGGGTTCCCGCCGCCACGACCCCGATCGTGCTCGTGCCCTGAGACGATGCCGGGTGGGGTGACCGCTGATCCGCGACGTTCCCCGTGCCCCCACGAGAACCGCGCGCGGCTCGGTCCACCCCCACCCAATCCATCGTCCAAGAAGGCCCACCGCGGCGCGCCCGATCCGCGGGCGCGCCCGGCCTGGCCTCCGGACTACGCCGCGGTGGGTGGGTCCGGGCCCGCGCCGACCGTCCACGCCCGGTGATGGCTTCGGCCAGGTCCGCGAACGAACGGTTCCGGGTCATCACGCGACGGGCCTCCGCATCGTGAGGACGCCTCGCAGCAGTCGCCGGCGATCGCCGCGCACGCGGCGAGCCCAGCTCACATCGCGGGCCTGCGGCACCAGCGTCCGTGGGTCTCTCCGCTCCGCTCGGGAAGGTCTTCCGCGCTGGGGTGTCCATCGGAGGGGGATCCCTCGGAGTCGCCCGATGCCGCAGGTCATGACCGGGATGCTAGGGAACGCGATCGCGCGACGCCATGAGGTGTTACCCGCAACCGGCGTTCCGTGAAACGCCTGACGGCGCCGGGTCGCCCTCAACGGACGACTCAACGGACCACTCATCGGACGACCACGAAGCGGCCGCGGCCCCCGCCGGACGGCGCGCGCACCGTGTAGTAGTAGATCCCCGGCGCCAGCCGCTGGCCGTCATCGCCACGGGCATCGAACGCGAGCTCATGGCGACCCGCATTAAGCCGCGGGTCGTCCAAGAGGCGCCGCACCCGGCGGCCGGCCAGGTCGTAGATGACGACCACGGCCGGGCCCTCCGCCGCGGTCTCGAACGACAACCGCGCCGCGTCCGCGACCGGGTTCGGGAGCAGGTCCGGCGGCGCGAGGCCGGTCCCCTCGGGAACCGCGGCGACCATCGCGCCCCCGGTGGCGATGGCGATGACGACCTCGTCGAGCCGGAACGCCTGCGTCACGACCGCGGGATCGCTGACCACCTCCATGTCCAGGGCCGAGCCCGCCTGCTGGGTCACGATCTCCACCTGGAGCTGCTGCCATGCCGACAAGAGCGTGATCGCCGACGACTCCACCCACGCACCGGTCAGCGCGCCGTTCAACTCGCGCACGCGCAGCCGCACGCGTCCCACCGCCGCGTCCGAGCGCACCCAGGCGCTGAACCGATAGCGGATGCCCGAGCCCGGCGTCGCGCTCACCCAGTCGGGGCTGTCGGTCACGCCGAACGCGTCCAGCCCGAGCAGCGGCGGGGAGACCAGCAGCGAGAAGGCGCCGTCGTAACCGCCGCTCACGCGCTGGATCGTGGCACCGCCGACCGCCGCCCAGCCCGCGGTGTTCGACTCGAACGAGGGATTGCCGCACAGGTTCGCGGCGGCGGCAGTCACGTCCACGGTCGCCGAGGCGCTGCCCGTGGCCCCGCCGTCGTCGGTGACCACCACTCGCGCGGTCCAGTGCCCGGCGCCATAGGTGTGCGCGGCGGTCGCGCCCGCCTGCGGACCGACCACGGTGCCGTCGCCGAAGTCGAACCGGTACGAGACGATCCGCCCGTCGGGATCACTCGAGGCCGAGGCGTCCGCCCTCACCGCCAGCGGCGCGGTCCCCGACGACGGCGTCACGGTCAGCCGCGCCACCGGCGGCTGGTTCGTGACGACGCTCACGAACTCGAGCGCGCCCCGGTCGGCGTAGAGGACCGGGCCGCGGCCGGTGTTGGGCGTGCTGGGGTCGTCGACGCGGGCGTGGCCCTCGGCGTCCCGGTCCGGCCAGCCCGCCACCCCGGAGTTCGCATCGTCGATGGCCGGCGACCCGGCGCGCAGGTGGAAGTCCCCGCCGGCCGGAGCGACGAACCTCGGGTCGGCCTGCACGGTGCGCGTGTCCTGACCGGTGGCGGCGCTGTAGTCCGCGACCCGCGCGTAGATGGTGGTGCCGACCTTGACCGGCGGCTGGGCGGTCGAGTTCCAGAACAGGTTGTCGTCGGAGGTGAACCCCGCGGTCGAGTTGGCGTCCACCCAGAGGTCGTATTCGTTCGTGGTGAGGCCGTTGTCGACGGCGATGACGTCGAAGAGCTGGCAGCCGGTGGCGTTGCCTTCGATCGAGAACCCGTCGTTGAAGTTGCCCCAGGCGACGTCGCCGATGTGCACGGTCCCCGTGGAGGCCAGATGGTCGTAGCCGTGATCGCCGTTGCTCCAGGAGAGGTTCTCGATCGAGACGTTCTGGTTGGACGAGGACTGCAGCTGCTCGCCCGAGTCCTGATTGTGGTGCCAGCGATTGCGGCGGATGGTGTTCCCCGGACAGCCGAACAGATAGAGGCCGTTGGCCTCGCGGGCGCTGGCGAACACGCTGCGCGCCGCCTCGTTGTCCTCGATGGTGCAGCCGGTGGCGCCGCTGGTGAGGGCGATCCCGTGATCGCCGCTGTCGAAGACCCGGTTCGCGGCGACGCGGATGCTCGACCCGCCGGTCAGGTTGATGCCGTAGCGCCCCGCGAAGCGCACGGTGTTGCCGATCACCTCGGCGTCGGTGCAGGCGCTGGCGAGCTGGATCCCGCGATCCTCGCAGTGCGCGACCGCGAAGCCCCGGATCGCGATCCACGCCTTGGCGGAGGCGAGGAACCCGAAAGCGCGGTGGCCGACCAGGGCGCCATGGCCGGCCGGGCTGCCGCCGCCCGCGTTCACGTAAAGCCCCTCACCCGTGACCCAGGTGAAACTGCGGGCCGGGAGCGTGGCCGGTGCGGCGGTCGACGGGGTGAGCCGCGCACCGTCGGCGAACACCTGCCGCGGCGGCCAGCTGACGCTCGCGGCGCGCCACACGTCGCCCGAGCTCTGCACCCAGAGCGCGGGGCTCGAGAAGTCGTCGGATCCGTCCACGACCACGCGCTCGGTGCCGGTATCGTCGGCGACGATGACGATCGGGCTGCCGGCCGCACCGGAGGCCGGGAAGGTGACCTGCTCGCGATAGACGCCGGGGCGCACGTGCAGGGTGGTCCCGGGATCATGGTGGGCGGCGAGGGCCGCGCCGATCGAGCAGTAGGGCGCGGTACTCGATCCGGGCCCCGCGTCCGAGCACGAGGGGTTGGCGGCGTCCACGTAGTAGTCCGTGGCGCGGACGGGGGCGGTCCAGAGGGCCGCGCTCAGCGCGGCCATCATGAAGGCCGCGCGTCGCGCCCCGATCGCGCGGTGGGGCGGGCGGGCGGGACGCCAGGGCTCCGCCGGCTCCGCCCCTCGCTTCGAGTTCGCTGGGGATGCCACGAGCCGACATCGGTCCATGGCGAGCCTCCTGGTTCGGCAGCATCGCAGACACTGCCTCGGCCTGGTTCCCGCCCCCTCCGGAGCGGACGGCCCCAACGGATGGATCCGGTGCCTTCGGCATCGGTCGCGGGACCTCACGCCACCCGGGTGGATGCGCCTCACATCCCAGTGCGATTAGACGGACGCCGCGATGAGCAATTGGATGCCACGAAGGGCGCGGCGGAACCATGAGGCGTTTCCCGCAAGCGCGTTTCGATGAAACGCCTGACGGCGCCCGGAGTCCGGTTCCCCTACGCTTGAGGCGTGATGCTGGCGCAGATCCGACGCATCGCCGGGAGGCCCGGTGAGAGCACCGGGGGATCGGCGGCCGGCGGCCACGGGGATCGGGCGAGGGAGCGGCGCATGGAGGAACGGGCACAGCCCCAGTCACACGCCGGTCGAACGATCGCCGCGAGACGGTGGCGGCGCGCGCGGGTGATCCGGCTCGGGCTGATCGCGGCCGTGGTACTGGCGGCCGCGCCCGCTGCGACCCGCGCCGCGCCTGCGGCGCCCGCGATGGCCGCGGATCACGACCAGGATCCACGCGGGCCGCGGATGTCGAAGCCCCGGTATCTGAGCCCGATGGTGGATCCGACCTTCGGCTCGCGGGTGACGCGGATCGGCAACGATCCCGGCCAGTCCACCGCCCCGGTCTCCGGCACCTGGGGCACCGACACCCGCCACGTCTACTCCAAGCAACAGCCCTGGAGCGCCGACGGCGCGCTGCTGGTGATCGAGAACCGCGGCGGCGGGTCCCCCTCGCCCCTGTTCCTCGACGGCACCAGCTATCGGCCCAAGCTCGCCCCCTGCTCCGGCGCCAACCTCTACGACTGCCGCTGGCATCCCACCCGGGCTCATCCCCACGAGCTCATCAACGTCAACGCGGCCGGCACCCAGCTCGCCTGGTACGACGTCACCACCTGCACCCAGACCCGCGCCTGGACCCTCCCCATCACCGTCGACTACGGCATCGGCTCCGGCGAGGGCAACCCCTCCGCCGACGGCCGCTTCGTCGCCCTCGGCAACAACACCGATCTGTTCGTCGTCGACATGGATCCCCAGCCCCCCTACGCCCCCTATCCCAATCCGCGTATCGGCCCGGTCTACCACCTACCCCCCGAGAGCCTGCTGGTCTCAAGCCCCGGCA
The DNA here is from genome assembly GCA_005893365.1 of Candidatus Eiseniibacteriota bacterium. Lineage (GTDB taxonomy): Bacteria > Eisenbacteria > RBG-16-71-46 > RBG-16-71-46 > RBG-16-71-46 > WS-11. Next base: position 569 of record VBPB01000212.1, on the reverse strand, counting down.
CCTGGACCCTGGGCAACCTCTCGGTCTCCCCCTCCGGCCGCTACGTCGACTTCAAGTTCGCCGGCCCCACCGACACCACCGCCGACCTGCATCGCATCTTCGAGGTCGATCCCGTCACCCTCGCCCTCACCCCCCACGCCATGGCCGGAGCCGCCCTGCGCTGCGGCTCCTTCGCCGCCCGCCCCAACGGCTGGATCTTCCCGCTCAAGCACGCCGACATGACCTTCGATCCCTTCGACCACAACGAGGACATCCTGGTCGGCGGCCGCGCCTGTCCCGGCTCCAGCCTCGGCCGCGTCGTCAAGGTCCGCCTGCGCGACGGCGCGGTCACCGCGCTCACCGACCCCACCAACGAGTCCCCCGTCTACCACGTCTCCACCCGCAACCTCGAACGTCCCGGCTGGGCCTACGTCAGCTACTTCAAGGTCGCCGGCAAGCGCTTCAGCGACGAGATCGTCGCCGTCAAGCTCGACGGCTCGCTGGCGGTCGAGCGCCTCGCCCACACCCACACCGCCGCCTCCGGCTGCTATCGCTGCGAGGCCCATCCCGTCCCCTCCCGCGACGGCACC
>VBPB01000080.1:3605-22822 GCA_005893365.1 Candidatus Eiseniibacteriota bacterium | reverse complement strand
GCGGCGTCGCGGCCGTTTCGCCTCCGGGCGCCCCGGCGCGCTTCCAGTTGCTCGCGCCCTCCCCGAACCCCTCGCGGGACGGCCAACTGACGATTCGTTTCAACCTGCCATCAACCGAACGTGTGTCCGCGCAAGTTCTCGACGTGCAGGGGCATCGGGTGCGGACGCTGGCCACGGATCGCGAGTTCCCGCCGGGAACGCAGGTGTTGGGCTGGGACGGCAGGAACAATGCCGGCGTCAGCCTCCCCAACGGGGTCTATCACTAGCGACTCGCCCGAGTCGCCGCGGCGAGACCCGCGAGGTCGCTGTGCAGGTTGTGGTTCCCGGGCACCCTAGCCGTCTCTATTATTCGGCGGTCATCCTCGAATGCGTCGGGACTCGTAGGCGCGATACTGCAGAGCCTCGCCCAGGTGCGTCGCCGTGATCCCCTCGACGCCGGCCAGATCCGCGATCGTGCGGGCGACGCGAAGCGCCCGATGAACGCCTCTCGCGGACATTCCACCGCGATCGACCGCATCACCGATGAGTCGAGCCGCTTGCCCGTCGAGCGAGCAGGCCGACTTGAGCGCGGCGTTCGGCAGCGCGGCGTTGAGCGTTCCTCGCTCGCGCTGCCTTGCTCGTGCAGCGAGCACGCGCTCGCGCACGACGGCGCTCGGTTCTCCAGAAGGGGCGGCAAGAAGATCGCTCGAAGTCAGTGCGGGCACTTCGATCTGGAGATCGAGGCGGTCGAGGATCGGCCCTGAGATGCGCGCTGCGTCGGCGTGCAGTGACACCCGCGCCGCGGATGTCCCAACCAGCCACAGGGGCAGGGATTCATCGCCGTGACCAGGAGCGTGCGCGCGGGGAAGGACGCCCGGCCGCTCGCGCGGGCCAGGTGCACGGCGCCGCTCTCGAGCGGCTCGCGCAATGAATCGAGCAGGCCGTGCCGGTACTCGCTCAACTCGTCGAGGAACAGCACGCCGTGGTGGGCGAGCGAGAGCTCGCCGGGGCGCGGCGGGCTGCTGCCGCCGATCAGGCCGGCCGGGGTCACCGAGTGGTGCGGCGCGCGGAACGGGCGCCGCACCATCAACCCGCGGCCGGGCGCGCGCGTGCCGGCGGCGGAGTGGAGCCGCGTCACGGTCAGCGCCTCCTCGGCGGTGAGCGCGGGGAGGATGCCGGGGAGCCGTCTCGCCAGCATGGACTTCCCGGCACCCGGCGGCCCCACCAGCAGGAGATGGTGGCCACCGGCGGCGGCGATCTCGAGCGCGCGACGCGCCACCACCTGGCCGCGCACCTCGGCCAGGTCGTCGGCCGGTGCCGGCTCCTCGTCGGACGGCGCCGGCGCCTGGGCCGCCAGCGGCTCGCCGCGCAGCCAGGCCGCGGCCTCGCCGAGGTTCGCGATCGGGTGCACGGTGAGCCCGCCGACCAGGGCCGCCTCGGGGGCCCCTTCCGCCGCGCACAGCAGCGTCATGGCGCCGGCGCGCCACGCGGCCTCGGCCAGGCCGAGCGTGCCGCGCACGCCGCGCAGCCGCCCGTCGAGCGCCAGCTCCCCGATCGCGGCGGTGCGGGCCAGGCGCTCGGGCGGCACCTGCGCGGTGGCGGCGAGCACGCCGAGCGCCACGGCGAGGTCGCAGGAGGCGCCCTCCTTGCGCCGCTCGGCGGGTGCCAGGTTGACGGTGACCTTGCGGTCGGGCGGGAGGAACCCCGCGTTGCGCAACGCCGGCCATACACGCTCGCGCACCTCGCGCGCGGCGGGATCGGCGAAGCCGACCAGGACGAATCCGGGCAGCCCTGGGCCCACGTCCACCTCGCATTCGACCGGGAAGGCTTCGAGACCCCAGAGGGCGGCACTGCGCACCTGCGCGAGCATCCTCGCTCCACTTGGGGGGCGGGATGATGGCGGGGGCGGGAGGGGGAAACGAGGCGGCTCCCGGGGGCGGGGCCTCGGGAGCCGATGGGTCGGAGACTAGGGAATGTGGCGGCGGCGGTCAACGCGACCGCGCGTCCGAGATCGCGTCTCCGCGGCGCATGCGCCAAGGCGCATCACTCGACGATCATCATCCGCCGCACAGTGGCCTGGCCGGCATGGCGCAGGCGCAACCAGTAGACGCCCGCCGGCGCCCCGCGCGTCTCCTCGAGCCGGACCAGGTGCCGCCCGGGGCCGAGGTCGCCCACCGGGCGCGAGAACAACAGCCGGCCGCCGACATCCACCACCTCGAGCGCGGCCGCCGCGCCGTCCGGGAGGCTCACCTCCACGTCCACCGCCCCCGAGGTCGGGATCGGGCGCGGCGTGCCGAGCGCGAGCCGGCGATCGCCCGGCTCGTCCACCGCGGTCGGCGCCCCGCAGTGGACCACGGTCTGGCAGGTGTCGTAGCGGCCGGGGATGAACGGATCGGCGACGACGAAGTGGATGACCGAGGAGTCGCCGGCGCAGTCGGGCGGCACGTGGAAGCTCGCGACCACGGGCTGGCTGCCGCCGCCTCCCGGCAGCGACACGGTGCCCGCGAGCGCGGGCTGCGCGCCGGTCAGCCAGCCGCCGTCGTCCGTGAGCGCCCACGACAGGGGCGTCGCGAAGTTGCCGTCGTTGGCGAGGCTGAACGTGAGATGGGTCTGTGTGCCGGCCGGCAGCGTCGTGGCCGCGACGCAGCTTCCGTCGGCCCGCAGGCGCGAGACGTCCACGAACACGTCGGGATCCCCGAGGCGGGAGTCCGGGAAGCACATCAGGACGTCGTCGCCATCCGAGGTGAGCTGTTCGTAGTCGCCGTGATTGGCGGCGGTGCACGAGGCGAAGATGCTCCAGAAGTCGGTGACGTCGGTGACGCGGCGGTTGGCCCCCCAGGTCGCGCCCCCGTCTCCCGAGGAGGTGAGGTACTGGTCGGAGAGGGCGCCGCACACCGGATCGTTGCGCCAGCTGAAGGAGAACGCGTGGACGCGGCCGGTCCCGTCCACGGTCACCGAGGGGAAGCATCCGTCGAAGCGGGGCGGATCGTCGTTGAGCCGCACCGGCGTGCTCCAGGTCGTGCCGTCGTCGCTGTAGGCCGCGAACTGGTCGCGCTCGTCGCGGCCGCGCTCGCCCGGGGTGGGCGTGTCCCACGCGGTCGAGAGCGCGTAGCTGTTTGGTCCCGCCGCCCCGGTCCCGTCGCACTGGAGGTAGTAGGTGCCGGTCGAGGGGAGCGTGAACACCATGCCGCCGGCGCGCGGGTCGGCCTGGCTCCCGACCAGCACCCGCCAGTTGTTGGGGATGGTGTCGGTCCCGCACAGGAGGCGGAGGTTGAAGTTGGCGCCGAACAGACTCAGCGAATCCGAGTGGAGCACGAACGTCTGACCGGCGGCGCCGGTGAACTTGAAGTAATCGATGTCGTTGGTGAAGTCGATCGTCCCGCGCAGTTTGCCGCCGACGGTGAAGGGATTCGCGGAGGCGAAGAAGTCGTCCTTCTCGAGCGAGACCGCGGCGGTGCTGGCCGTGAACGGCGCGTCCTTGTAGTGCAGGCACTCGTCCCAGACCACGTGCAGCCGCCCGCGATGGGGCCCGACGCTGCGGTCGACCGCCGCCGCGACGTTGACCGTGCCGAAGCCGCGCCGCGAGCCGGGCCCGCCGGAGAAGGCGTTGTCGTCCACCGCGGCGATGGTTTGCACCGGGCCGAAGGTGGCGCCGAAGTCGTCGGAGCGGCGCACCAGCAGCTGGGTGAACAGGGGGCTCCAGCTCTCCACGTACGAGGTCCACGGCACGTAGACCTCGCCGGCGGGGCCGGCGACCGTGTAGCTGCCCTGCGAACCCTGCAGAGGATCGACGTAGACGACCTGCCGGGGCCCCAGCGGGTTCAAGACCGCGTCGAAGCGCTGCATCTCGATGTTGGCCTCGCCGGTGCCGGTGAAGTTGGTCCAGGTCACGTACACGTTGCCGGACAGCGAATCGACCGCCATCCAGGGCTTGTCGAGGAAGTCGTTGTCGAGGCCGGTCGCGACGTGGTGGGTGGCGTCGGTCACCCACGAGGCCCCGTCGATGTGCCCGCGCGTGATCGCGACCCCGGTGACGCCCGGTCCCTGGTCGAGGCCGACGACGTAGAACTCGTCGGTGTTCGCGTTGACCATCGCCACCGGGTCGCCGCGGAAGCGGGTGCCCGCATCGGTCACCGGCAGCGACCCCAGGTCGAACCAGGTGCCGCCGCGATCCACCGAGTAGCCCATGCCCTGGGTGCCGAGTCCCTGACAGCGCGCCTTGTTGTCGTTCCAACTCGCGACCACGAGCCGGCCGTGCGCGGCGATGCTGGTCTCGGCCTGCCCCAGGAACCCGTTGGGGCAGGCGCCGCACGAGGTGATGCCGCTCTTGTCGTTGACCAGGATGTCGTACGCCAGGTTGGGGGCCGTAAGCGTGTGATCCGGAGCCGGCGCACGCGGCGTGTCGCCGCTCCCCAAGACCGTGAGATCGGCGGCCTCGAGTCGCTGCCGCTCGCGCACCCACGCAGCCAGCGGGTGATGGCCGAGGCGTCCCTCCGCCAGCGACGCCTCGAAGAGCCGCTGCCCGGCGTTCGACAGGCGGGCGGCGCCCGCGGCCGCCGCGGGGCGGGGGGCGAGCGCACCGCATGCGCCGAGGAGGAGCGTGAGACCGGACACGAGCAGCGGCCGCGGGAGGCCGCGTGAGGACCGCAAGCGATCGCGCATGGCCGATCCGATCCGGGGGAAGGTGGATTCAGCGGGTCCGCGAGAGGGATGCTAGTCCCGTGATTCCAGGCCGCGCAAGCTCGATCCGGGCAGGGTTGCGGCCGGTCCACGGCGGCCGGAACTCGCGGCTCAGCGCGGGGGCGCGGCGCCCGCCGGATGCCCCCGCGTCGAATCCGCGCCCGGCTTGTCGAGCAGCGTCATCTGCGGCACTTCCGGCATGAACCGCACCACCGGCAGCCGCGTGCCCGCGTTGACCTCGGTCACCACCTCCTCGCTGACCACCTGCGAGAACGCGTCGATGCTGCTCGGGTGTGCGGCCGACAACCGGGCGTCGAGGCGGCCGCGGTCGGCGGGCTCGAAGCCGTGGCGGTGGATGAAGGCCGCGCGCGGGGCGTCGAAGGTGAGCGTGAGCGGGTTGATCGCCTCGATCCGCGGCTTCTCGCCGTCCAGCCACTGGTACTTGTGCAGCCGATGGACCATGTCGCTGGACCAGAAGACGAAGCCCGAATCGAACGGCACCGCCACCCACATCGCGTGGATGCGGCGCTCGAACGCGAGGTAGGCCGTCTCGCGCTCGCGCCCGATGTGGAACCACCAGGCGTCCTGCGCCAGCAGGGCCAGCGCCAGCAGGGCGGCCGCGGGGCGCAGCGCGGGCTTGCCGGCCCAGGGCGCGAACGCCGCGGGTGCGGCCGCGCACGCGAGCAGGAACGGGGGCAGGAAGTACGAGGAGGGATCGGGGACGCCGTAGGAGAAGCCGTAGCAGGTGGCGATCGCGATGATCGCGACCCACGCGGCGCGCACCGGGCCCGGCGTGCCGCGCCCGCGCCACGCCCAGAGCAGCGCGCCGGTAGCGAAGGACGCGAACCAGGGCCACAGGTACTTCGCCATCGCGGCGCGCTGCACCGCGGAGGGTGCCCAGTGCCCGAGGTAGGCGCGGTACTCGAACCCGGTGATGTGCCGCCAGACGCCGAGCCACGAGGCATCGAGCGCCGCCCACTGGGGCATCCCGGGATGGAACGCGCGCCAGGCGATCCAGGCATAGGACGTGAGCGGGAGCGCCGCGCCGAGCGCCGCCGCCGCGAGCGTCGCGGCGGCGAGGCGCCGGGCTCGCGCCGCCTGGACCCGCAGCGCCAGGCCGGCGGGCACGATCACCAACACGCTGGTGGCGTGATGGGCGAGCCCGAGGCCCGCGACCAGTCCCGCCACGGCGAAGCGGCGGGGATCGTCCGCGACCGGGCGCCGGCGCGCCGCCCCCGCGGCGTCCGACCCGCGCCGCGCGTCCATGCCGGCCAGCAGCAGCAGCATCGCGCCCATGACCCACGCCAGGTGGAACGCGTTCACCTCCGCCAGCGTGGTCTCGATGGTGACGAGCGGATTGAGCGCGAACGCGGCCACCGGCAGCAGGGCGATCACGGCCGCCGGGCGTGCCGCCACCCCCTCGCGCGCGAGCAGGCGGGCCGCGAGCGCGTGGAGCAAGCCCATCGCCACCGCACCCCCCACCGCGCTCCAGGCGTTCGCCGCCCGGTCCCACCCCACGCCCGCGGCGTGGAGCAGCGTCACGAACGCGTGGCCGAGCAGGGTGTAGAGCGGATAGCCGGTCGGGTGGGCGCAGCCGAGCCGCGCCAGCACCAGCGTGAACTCGCTCGAGTCCTTGTCGCCGGCCACCGCGGGCGCGAGGGCCAGATAGAGCCCGAGCGCGACGAGGCCGGTGACCAGCGAGGGGAGCACTCCCGGCGGCGCCGCGGCCACCGGCGGCGCCGAAGCGGCTCGGCGCGGGTGCGCGGCCGGCTTCCGGCGGGGGTCGCGCACGCGCACTACGACGCCATGCGCGGGCGGGGGCTCAACGCCCGGCTGCGGCGGGCGTCTCGCGCCGCGTGCAGCGCACGCCGTGGCCGGCGAGCGTGTCGAGCATGAACCGGCACGTGCGCGGGTCGCGGGCCACGAGCTCGAGCGGGCGCACGCCGGGCTCGCCGAGCCCGCCCTGCGCGGCGAGCCGCGCCACCGCGGCGGTGGTGAGCGCGGTGGTGCGCGACATCGCGGTGCGGCCGGTCGCGGCGTCGTAGCGGTCCACCAGCGTCACGGTCTCGCCGTGGTCGCCCCACTCGATGCGCACGACCATCGCCACCAGGTCGCGCGGCGGCACCAGCACGCAGCGGCGGGCCAACTCCGCGCGCAGCCGGCCTTGGCGCAGCAGCGGCTGGATCGCGGCGACGTGCCCGGGCCAGCGCAGCGTCTTCTCGCTCAGCGCACGCGGGCCCGGGAGCGTGCGGGTCAGGGTGCGCAGGCCGTCGCTGTAGAAGGCCTCCATCTCGCCCACGCCCTCGACCGTCACGCGCTCCAAGCCGCTGAACACCGGGACCACGGTCTCTTGGGCCTCGCGGACGATGCGTGCCGGCCGCGTGTACTCCTCCATCAGGTCGTCGAGCGACCAGGTCACGACGTAGCCGTAGGGCCGGGCGGGATCCTCGGCGACGCCGCCCACCAGGATGGTCGCGGCGCGCGGCGTGCCGCGCTCGCAAGCGGCGCGGCCGACCAGCAGGTGCGAGAGCCCGGGCGCCAGGCCGCAGTCGGGCACGATCGTGATCCCGGCGGCGCGCGCGTCGGCGTCGAGCCTCAGTGGGTCCTCGGCCGAGAACGACACGTCCACCAGCGGGCGGCGGGCCGCGATCGCCGCCCGCATGGCGCCGTGGCCGAGCCGCGAGGGCAGGGCGCCGACCGCGAGGTCGTGCGCGTGCATGAGCCGGGCGAGGGCGACGAGATCGGCGCCGTCCGCCTCGACCCACGCCAGATTCGGCCGGGCCGGCAGCGGCGGGGGCACGAGGTCGGCGACCGAGACGCGGGCGGTGGGCAGCGCCTCGGCCAGGTCGGCCGCGATCACCCGGCCCTGGGCGCCGCCGCCGAGCACCAGGATGCGCACGCGAGCGCCCCCGGGCGTCAGCCGCGCAGCATGCCGGCCGCGCGCGCCTCGCAGGCGATGCGCAGCGGGCAGGTCGCGTCGTCGCAGGCCGGCGTTTCGAGCCCGACCGAGACGTAGCGGTCGGCGCGCACGCCGTCGGCGAGGAACAGGGGGGTATGCCCGATGCGGTCGAGGACTCCCATGGCGCCCGCACTATAGGCCGCCCCGCGCGGCGGGGCCAGCGGCGGGGGCGGCGCGCCGGGGCCGGCGCCCGCGGCGCCCGCGTGGGGGGCGACCGGGCGGCCCCGGCGGTCAAGGGTGTGGCCGTGCGTGCCGAAGACATCGGAGCCTTCCCGGCGACATCGTCCTTCCAAGGGGGTCCCCCTGCTCCGATCGTTCGTCCGGTGGCTTCGCGCCGATGGCCCCGGCGCGGTCCCGGCCCTGCCCTGCGCCCCCCCGTCGATGGGAGGCCGGGAGCGGCGGCTCCACATCCCCGAGACGCTCCCGGCCTTCCTCGCCGGGTCGCCGGTGCCGACCGTGATCATCGGTCTCGACCACCGGCTGGTGGCGTGGAACCCGGCGTTCGTCGCGCTGACCGGGGACTCCCCCGAAGGGCTCGAGGGCCGCACCATCGACGACCTCGTGGACGACGCGGGGCAGGCGTGGCTGCGCCGCCAGCTGCGCGCCGACCACGGTCCGTTGGGCGGGGCGCAGTTCGGCCGGGTGCGCCTCGCGACCGGGTGCCAGGCGGAGCTGCTCATCACCGGGGGCCCGTTCCTCGATCAGGACGGGGTCGCCGGCTGGCAGCTCCAGTTCAACGGCGACCCCGACCTGGCTTTCGCCGATCCCTCCATCCAGACCCTGGTGGCGCGCGTGCGGGGCGAGAAGGAACGGCTCTCGGCACTGCTCACCGTCAGCCACGCGGTGATCAACAGCCTCGACCTCGACATCATCCTGGCCACCATCGCCCAGCAGGTGCGCCACGTCATCGAGGTGGACGAGTGCACGGTGTTCCTGATCGACGACGACGGCGAGACACTCACACCCGTGGTCTGCGACGCCAAGCGCTTCCGCGACCAGATGATGCGGATGCGGCTGCGGGTGGGGGAGGGCATCACCGGCAGCGTGGCCCTGACCGGCCGCGGCGAGATCGTGAACTCCCCCGAGGACGACCCGCGGGCGGCCCACGTGCCGGGGACGCCGCCCGAGGAATCGTCGCTGGTGTGCGTGCCGATGATCGCCCGCGAGCAGGTGCTGGGCGTCATCACGCTGGCGCGCCTCGGCACGCGACGGTTCGACGGGGCGGACCTCGAGCTGGCGACCCTGTTCGCCGGCCAGTGCAGCACCGCGCTCGCCAACGCCCGGATCTACGACGAGCTGCGGCGGGCCTACGACGAGCTGCGCGAGGCCCAGGCCCAGCTGGTCCAGTCGGCGAAGCTGAACGCCCTGGGCGAGATGGCCGCGGGCGTCGCCCACGACTTCAACAACATCCTGGCGGCGATCCTGGGCCGCACCCAGATCATGCTGCGCGAGGCCGGCGACCCCGCGCTCACCCGCCAGCTGCTGGTGGTGCAGCAGGCCGCCCTCGACGGCGCCCAGAGCGTCCACCGGGTGCAGGAGTTCACGCGCATCCGGCAGGACGAGGCCTTCGCCGGGCTGGACGTGAACCGCCTGCTGGCCGACGTGGTCGAGTTCACCCGCACCGCCTGGGAGACCGACTCCAAGCAGCACGGCATCCCGGTGCGCATGAACCCGCAGTTCCGCGCGACCCGGCACGTGGCCGGCAACGCCTCCGAGCTGCGCGAGGTGTTCACGAACATGATCCTCAATGCGGTGGACGCCATGCCCGAAGGCGGCGACCTGGTCGTGAGCAGCGAGGACGCCGGCCAGGAGGTGGTGGTGCGGATCCGGGACACCGGCGTCGGCATGGACCAAGCGACGCGCGCGCGCGTGTTCGATCCGTTCTTCACCACCAAGGCCAAGGGCACCGGGCTCGGCCTGTCGATCGCTTACGGCATCGTCACCCGGCACCGCGGCACCATCCGTGTGGCGAGCGAGCCCGGCGGGGGCACCGAGTTCGACGTGCGGTTCCCGTGCAGCGACGCGGCCGAGGCGCGGTCGCCGTCGCCGCCGGCCGGCCCGCCGCCCAAGCAGCGCGTGCTGGTGGTGGACGACGAGGAGCCGGTCCGCACCGTGCTGGCGGACATGCTGCGCGAGCTGGGCCAGGAGGTCTCGCTGGCGACCGGGGGCCGCGACGGGATCGGCCAGATCGACGCGGTGGCCCCCGACATCGTCTTCTCGGACCTCGGCATGCCCGAGGTGAACGGCTGGGACGTGGCCGAGGCGTTGCGGGCGCGCCGTCCGGGGGCGGTGATGGTGCTGGTCACCGGCTGGGCCTCGCAGATCGAGTCGGATTCCTGGCAGTCACGCGGGGTCGACATCATCCTGCCCAAACCCTTCCTGATGGACGACGTCTTGCGGGTCATGCTCGAGGCCACCGGGCGGCTCGCGCGCCGGCAGGACGCCGCGTAGCGGCCCTCCATTCGGGGCTCAATCCGGCCACCGGGTCGGCCGATAACCCCGAGGCCCCACGCCGCACCACGACGACTCCTCGACCCGGAGCCTGCCATGAAGTTCACGCTGCTTCTCGCCCTCGCCTGCCTGACCACCCAGTTGGAACCCGACGGCCACCTCGCCCGGAATCCCGCGGGCGCCTCACCCACCCAGGACCCGTCGGCGCTGCTGCGCCGCGCCACCGACCCACCCTCGACCGAGGTGCAGCTCGGCGACGTCGCCCCCAACTTCTCGTACCAGGCCAGTGACGGCCACTGGCGCCACCTGTCGGACATCGTCGCCCAGGGGCGGGTGCTGCTCGCCTTCGGCGCCGACGAGCTGACGCTGCGCGTGATCGAGCACGAGCGCGAACGGCTCCTGGACCTGGGCGTGGTCCCGGTGGCCATGGTCGAGGGACGCCCCAGCGCCACGCAGGCGCTGGCGAAACGGCTCGACCTGCGCTACACCATCCTCGCCGACCCGGGCGGCATCATCGCCGCCCAGTTCAACGCGGTGAATCCCGCCACCGGCCGCCAGCTGCGGAACTGGTTCGTCCTGGACCGCAAGCGGTGCGTGCGCGGTCTCGGGTGGCGCGGCCTGCCGCGGCGCGGGCTTCCCGCACTGGTGGCCAACGCGCTCGGCCTGCCGCTGCCGGGGGCGACGCTGCCCACCGCCCATTGAGCCGGGCGGCTACAGCCCCGTCAGGGCATAGCGGGTCACCTCGAGGAGGGCCTCCGGCGGGAGCGCCTGACCCATCAGGACCATCCTCACCTTGCCGGCGCGCCCGACCAGGACGTAGGCCGGGCGCACCGTCGAGGTGGTGAAGTCGTAGGTCCCGTAGAGGGCGGCGATCTCGCCGGTCGGGTCGGACAGCAGGTCGAAGCGGAGGCCGTCGTGCTCGGCCAGGGCCTTGAGGCTGCGGGCCGAGGTGCGGCAGACGCCCACGATCTCGACGCTGTCGGCGCGCATCAGGGACTCGGCTACCGCCGCCAGCGGCGAGAACGCCTCGCGCCGGTCGGCGAAGGTCAGCAGCAGGCGGCGGCCCCGGTAGTGCGACAGGCGGACATTCTCCCCGTCGGCGCGCACCAGCTCGAAATCGGGCGCGTCCTCGCCCACGTCCACCCGGGCGACGATCCTGGCCCGCCCCATCTGAGGGGTCACGCTCTCGCCGCTCGTCGGCGACGGCGTCGGCCGGCTCTTGGGTTCGCTCTGGGCCCACAGCACGACGGGCACCAGCATCAGCGGGATCAGCACACGCGCGATCTTCATCGCGACACCTCCCGCGTCGCTACGAGCCGGTGGTGCCACCATCACCGGCCCGCACGGACGCCACGGCCGCCGAAAGGGCCTTGAGATTCGCCGCGGGCACCGCCGGCGGGATGGAACATCCGGGTCCCACCAGCCAGCGCCGCCCGCCGGTCTGCTGCATCCCGCGCTGGAACTCGGCGAGCGAGCGGTCGGGGGCGGCCTCGCGCAGCGCCTCGTCCTGCGAGATGCCGCCCATGACCGCGCCCGGCAGTCGGCTGAGCCCGTCCGCCAGCGTCGGGTTGGTGGGATCGGTGGCGTCCCACGAGAACGCGCTCACCGGGTAGTCGGCGAGCTCGAAGAGGAGATTGCGTCGCTTGCACACGTGCAGCACGTTGAACGGGGCGCCGGCCGCCGCGGCCAGGATGCGCAGGTCGAACGGACGGGCCCACTCGCGATAGTCCTCGGGCCCCATGAGATTGCGCGACGCCCAGTCGGTGGTGGCGAGGTAGATGCCGTCGGCGCCGGCGGCGAGCACGAGCTTCACGAACCGCTCGTAGGTCGCGGTCACCGCCTCGAGCGCGCCGCGCACCCCGTGGGGCTGCGTCTTCATGTGGAGACGCAGCTCGCCGGGCTCCTCCACCATCTCGCCGAGGACCGCGAGCGGCGTGAAGACGGTCTCGATCAGCGGCACGTCCTCGGGCAGCTCGCGGCGCATCAGGGCCACGGCCTCGAGCTGCTCGGCCAGGGCGCCGCGATCGGCGGGGCGTTCGGTCACCGCCGCCCAGTCGCCCGGCTGATGCACCGGCCAGGACTCCAGCACCGGCTTCTCGGCGGCGCGCCCCGAATAGCGATAGGTCACGCCCCAGGGCTCGACGTGATAGTGCTTCCGCGGGTTGAGCTTGACCCAGTCCCAGCCGTACTCGCGCTGGTGCTCGACCGTGGCGTCGACCAGGTCGCGGGCCGACGACTCGCGATGGTAGAAGTGGCCCCAGAAGGAGACGGGGGCGCGGTCGACGGGCTCGCCGCGCAGGGCGGCCCACACGCGCTCGCGATGGGTCACGCGGGCCTCGCGATCCGGCGCGGCAGCGTGGGGTCGACCCGGTCTAAGATCATGGTCACTCGCAACGAATGTAGTCCCGCCCCGCCGTGGAGACAAGCGCCCGCGCGGGCGCCGCGGCGGGGGCGGCGCGGGACGCGAGGTGCCCCTCCTTAGGCGACTTGCGCCGCGGCCGCCCGGTTCTTAGCGTCCGTCCATGCGCCCTCCCCACCATCGCCTCGCGGCCGGCCTGGCCCTGCTGCTCGGCCTGGTCACGGCCGGGTGCGGCGGCTCGCCCCCGCCGGCCGGCAAGCCGTCGGCGCTGCCGGTCGACGTATACGCCGACACCGGCCGCAGCGTCGCGCTCCACGTCGTGCCGCCCGCGGAGAGCGGGCCCGCGCCGGCGGCCCGGGCGTGGCTCGCGCGCGTGGCGAAGGCGCCGGCTCAGGCCTTGGACCTGCCGCCCGCCGGTGCCGAGCCCGACACGGTAGGCTCAGCGTCGGAGGCGCCCCCGGCGCTCCAGGTGGACGAGCATCTCAAGCCGCCGATCCTGCGCGAGCGCTCACCGCTCGCCGTGCCGCCTCGGGCGCGCGGCCAGGTGGAGCTCGACGTGCGCGTGGACGAGCAGGGCCGGGTCACCGAGGCGCGCTGGGCGGGCGGGAGTGCCGAGGCGGCGCTGGTGCGGGCCGCGACCGCGTGCGCGCGCGCCATGCGCTTCTACCCGGCGGTGCGCGCCGGTCGCCCGGTCCCGGTGTGGTGCCGCGAGCGCTTCGACTTCGGCGCGACCGCCTCCGAGCGCGAGCCCTGATGTCCCGTACCGGACACGGTCCGGGACCCTGGTCCCCGGCGCCCCGCCGCCCGGGCAGGGCCCGCGCCTTCACGTGCCGGTGACCGGCCGCGACCAGTGGTGGCGGGTGCGCGCCACCTGGAAGCCCTCCGAACGATAGAGGCGCAGCGCCCCCTCGTTCTCGCCGTCCACCATCAGATAGATCGGGCTCGCGTCGTCGTCCTGGAGCCACGCCACGCCCCAGCGCAGCAGCGCGCGGCCCAAGCCGATCGCGCGCGCCTCGGGCACGGTGCCGATGACCGCCACCTCGCCCGCCTCGCCGAACCGGGCGTTGCGGCAGAACCCGACGCACGCGGCGTCGCGGTAAGCGAGCGCCACGCCGTCGGCGCGGAAGTGGCTCTGGACCACCACCGCCCGGGTCTCCTCGGGCGTGGTGCGCATGAAGTGGTAGTGCTCGGCGAAGGCGCGGTTGTAGGCGTCGTTGAAGTCGAGCAGCGCCGGCTCGCTGCCGTCGAAGATCCGCAGGGACACGCCCGCGGGCCACACCGGGGTCCCCACCGGGCCGCGCGGCCGCTCCATGCGCCAGAAGTCGCGGGCGTGCCGGAAGCCGTGCCGGGTGGCGAACGCCTCGGCCGCCGGGTTCGCCTCCCAGGCGCTCACGCTCAGCTCGCGGAGTCCGTGGCGCTCGCGGATGGGCTCGATCGCGGCACAGGTGGCGGCGAGCAGGGCGGTCGCCACGCCCCGGCGGCGGAAGGGCTCGACCACCCCGAGCCGGGCCATCGCGAACGAGCCGACGTGGGTGGGGGCCAGGAAACAGAAGCAGAATCCCGCCGGCGTGCCGTCGAGCCAGGCGATCCACCGCAGCTCGCGGGGCAGGTGCGGGTCGCCCATCAGGTCGTCGAAGCCGGCGTCGGTCTGGAGCGGCTCGAACTCGCGGGCGAGCGACGGGTCGCGCGCCAGGGCGCGCAACGCGGTGAGGCCCCCATCGTGACACGGCCGGATCACGAGTGACATGCAGCGCACGAGCCTAGGGCGCGGTGTCGGCGAGCGTCAAGCCGGCCGCGGTGCCGTTGACCCTCGCGCGCGGCGGGTGCTAGCGTCCGCGATCCATGTCCCCCCCCGAGCTGGAGGCGCTGCGCGGCATCGTCGCGCGCTTCGCCGGGCGCCGCATCCTGGTGCTCGGCGACCTGATGCTCGACCGCTACCTGTGGGGCCGCGTCGACCGGATCTCGCCCGAGGCGCCGGTGCCGGTGGTGGAGGTCGAGCGCGAGAGCTTGACCCTGGGCGGGGCGGGCAACGTGGCCGCCAACCTCCGCGCGCTGGGCGCCGAGCCGGCGCTGGTGGCGGCGGTCGGCGACGACGACGACGGCGCCCGGCTGCTCGAGACGCTCGACGCGCGCGGCGTGGCGACGCGCGGCATCGTGCGCGACCCCGCGCGGCCGACCACGGTCAAGACCCGGGTCATCGCCCACGCCCAGCAGGTGGTGCGGGCCGACCGGGAGATCCGGAGCGACCTCGCGGGCTCGGCCCTGGCGGCGGTGCTGGCCCGGCTGGAGGAGGCGCTGGCCGCCTGCGAGGGCGTGCTCATCAGCGACTACGGCAAGGGGGTCATCACGGGGGCGACCCTCGCGCGCGCCCTGGGGGGGGCGCGCGCGCGCGGGATCGCGGTGAGCGTGGATCCCAAGGAGAGCCACATCGACGCCTACCACGGCGTCAGCATCCTGACCCCGAACCAGCACGAGGCGGGCTACATCCAGGGACGCCGGATCGTGGACGACGCGAGCCTGAACGAGGTGGGCCGGGGGCTGCAGCAGCGCCTCGACGCCGAGGCGGTGCTGGTGACGCGCGGGCCCGGGGGCATGAGCCTGTTCGAGCGGGGCGGGCGCACCACGCACCTGCCCACGGTGGCGCGCGAGGTCTACGACGTGACCGGGGCCGGCGACACCGTGGTGAGCGTGGTGGCGCTGGCGCTGGCCGCGGGCGCCGACTATCCGACCGCCTCCTACCTGTCGAACCAGGCGGCCGGGCTCGTCATCCGCGAGGTGGGCACCGCCTCGTGCACGCCCGCCCAGCTGCTCGCCGCGCTCGCCGACGGTCGCGGGTGAGCCCGCCCGGGGCCGAGCCCACGGGGCTGAGCGAGGCGCAGCGCGGCCGGCTCGAGGCGTGGCGCGCTGCGGGCGAACGCGTCGTGTTCACCAACGGCGTCTTCGAGCTGCTCCACCGCGGCCACGTCGAGTACCTGGCCGAGGCGCGCGGCTTGGGCGACCGGCTGGTCGTGGGCATCAACTCCGACGCCTCCGCCCGCGGGCTCGGCAAGGGGGCGGGGCGCCCGCTGGTGTCCGCCGCCGACCGCGCGGCCGTGGTCGCGGCGCTGGCCTGCGTGGACCTGGTGGTGATCTTCGACGAGCCCACGCCCGAGCGGCTGATCCGCGAGGTGCGGCCCGCGGTGCTGGCCAAGGGCGGCGACTGGGCGCCCGAGGCGATCGTGGGCGGCGCGTTCGTCGCCTCCTACGGGGGAGCCGTCGTGAGCCTCCGGCTGCGCGAGGGCCTGAGCACGACGCGGCTGATCGAGCGGATGCGCCAGGCCGGGTCGGCCCCGGGCGCGTGAGGCCCCAGGTCGCCGGGCGGTCCGCGCGATGAGCCTGGTCGATTTCGCCCACGCGGACCGGATGGGCTACGCCCTCGCCGCCCACACCGGCAACGCGATCTACGGTGCGGCGGGCGATCGGACAGGCGCTGCGCGGCCAGCGCTCGTGAGCGGCCACGCCGCGACCTTCGCGCTTGAAACCCGGCGCCACGCCCCTTAAGGTATCCCGTCCTTTTCCCGTCCGGTGGTGTGCCACCGGCCGGGCCCATCCTCCTATCGATCGTCGACCGACGGGCCCGCCCCAGGCCCGGTGCCGAGGCCATGGCAGAGACCCATCTCAATCTCATCGGCGGCCGCTGGGTAAAGGCCCGGTCCGGGCGCACCTTCGCCAACCACAACCCCGCGACCGGCGAAGCCCTGGGCGACTACCCGGCGTCGGGTCCCGAGGACGTGGACGCCGCGGTGGCCGCGGCCGCCAAGGCCTATCCCGCCTGGCGGCTCACGCCCGCGCCCAAGCGGGCGGAGATCGTCTTCCGCGCCGGCGAGCTCATCCGCGCGCGCAAGGAGGACCTGGCGCGGGCGATGACCCGGGAGATGGGCAAGATCCTGGTCGAGACCCGCGGCGACGTGCAGGAAGGCATCGACATGGCCTACCTCGCGGCGGGCGAGGGGCGGCGCATGTACGGCGTCACCACCCCGAGCGAGATGCCCAACAAGTGGGCGATGTCGGTGCGGGCGCCGATCGGCGTGGTCGGCGTCATCACCCCCTGGAACTTCCCGTTCGCGATCCCGTCCTGGAAGCTGATGCCGGCGCTGGTGGCGGGCAACACCGCGGTGTTCAAGCCGGCCGGCGACACGCCCGAGATGGCCTGGCACTTCGCGAAGATCTTCGAGGCGGCGGGGCTGCCCGCGGGGGTCCTCAATCTCGTATTCGGCAGCGGCGCCCAGGTGGGCGAGCCCATGGTCGCCCACCCGGGCATCGCCGTCATCTCGTTCACCGGCTCGACCGACGTCGGGCTCGGCATCGCCGGCCGCGGCGGGGCGCTGGGCAAGCGCATCTCGCTCGAGATGGGCGGCAAGAACGCGATCATCGTCCTGGAGGACGCCGACCTCTCGCTCGCGACCGACGCCATCCTGTGGAGCGCCTTCGGCACCACCGGGCAGCGCTGCACCGCGTGCAGCCGGGTGCTGGTGCATGAGCGCGTCCACGACGCGCTGGCCCAGCGCCTGGCGGAACGGGCGCGGCGCCTCACGCTCGGCGACGGGCTCGACCCGGCGACCGAGGTCGGGCCGCTGGTCAACGCGAAGCAGGTGGAGACGGTGGCGGACTACGTGGCGGTGGGCATGCAGGAGGGAACCCTCGCGGCCGGCGGCGCGCGGGCGGCCGAGGGGACGCTCGCCCGCGGGCACTTCTTCCGCCCGACCGTGTTCACCGGGGTGAAGGCCGACGCCCGCATCGCGGTCGAGGAGATCTTCGGCCCGGTGCTGGCGCTGGTGAAGGTGACGGACCTGGAGGAGGCGGTGGCGGTCAACAACGCGTCGCGCTATGGGCTCTCGTCGGCCATCTTCACCGCCGACGTCCACCGCGCCTTCGCGGCGATGCGCGACCTCGAGACCGGCATCGTCTACGTCAACCATGGCACCACCGGCGCCGAGACCCACCTGCCGTTCGGCGGGACGCGCGGCACCGGCAACGGACACCGCGAGGCCGGGCACACCATGCTCGACCCGTTCACCGAGTGGAAGAGCATCTACGTGGACTTCAGCGGCCGCCTGCAGCGGGCGCAGATCGACAACGCGTGACCCGAGACTCCCGCTGCCGCGGGGGCCCGTCCGGTCGCGCATCGGACATGGAGCCGCGATGAACCTTCACGAGTATCAGGGACGCGAGCTGTTCGCGCGGTTCGGCATCCCGGTGCTGCCGGGCCAGGTGGCCGAGACCCCCGAGGAGGCGCGCGACGTCGCCGCGCAGCTCGGCGGACAGGTGGTCATCAAGGCGCAGGTGCTGGTGGGCGGCCGCGGCAAGGCGGGCGGGGTCCAGCTGGCGCAGTCGCCGGACGAGGCGTATCAGCGGGCGCGCGACATCCTGGGCCTCACCATCAAGGGGCTCAAGGTGCGCAAGGTGCTGGTCGCGCGGGCGGCCGAGATCGCGCGCGAGCTCTACCTGGCGATCGTCCTCGACCGGGCGAGGAAGCTCCCGCTCATCATGCTCTCCGGCGAGGGGGGCGTGGAGATCGAGCAGGTGGCCAAGGAGACGCCCGAGCAGCTGGTGCGCCGCCCCATCCCGCTCGAGGGGCTGCGCGCCTACCAGGCGCGGGCGCTGTTCCAGCCGCTGCTGCGCGACGGCAAGCAGGTGGCGCAGGCCGCCGACGTGCTGCTCAAGCTGTGGGCGGTCTACCGCGACGGGGACTGCTCGCTGGCCGAGATCAACCCGCTGGTGGTGACGGCCGAGGGCAAGGTGCTGGCGCTCGACAGCAAGGTGATCGTGGACGACAACGCCGACTTCCGCCACCGCGAGTGGGAGACCTGGCGCGACCCCGACGAGGAGACCCCGGGGGCGCGCAAGGCGCGCGAGCGCGGGCTCTCGTACGTGAAGCTCGAGGGCGACATCGGCTGCGTGGTGAACGGGGCGGGGCTGGCGATGGCGACCATGGACCTCATCAAGCACTACGGCGGCGAGCCGGCGAACTTCCTCGACATCGGAGGCTCGTCCAATCCCGAGAAGGTGACGGCGGCGCTCGAGATCATCACCGGCGACGCGCGCGTCGACTCGGGCCCCGGGGTGCGCGCCATCCTGTTCAACATCTTCGGCGGCATCACGCGCTGCGACGACGTCGCGCGCGGCATCGTCCAGTCGCTGCAGAGCGCCCCGCTCGCCGTCCCGCTGGTCATCCGGCTCACCGGCACCAACGAGGGCCACCACCTCGATGGACGAGGGCGTGCGGGCCGTGATCGCGCAGGCTCAGGAGGTGACGGCATGAGCATCCTCATCGACCAGCACACGCGCCTGCTCGTCCAGGGCATCACCGGCCGCGACGGCGGGTTCCACACCCAGCAGATGGTCGACTACGGCACCAAGGTGGTGGCGGGCGTCACCCCCGGCCGCGGCGGCGAGAAGGTGCACGGCGTGCCGGTGTTCGACGACGTGGCCTCGGCGGTCGCGGCCACCCGCGCCAACACCTCGGTCATCTACGTGCCCGCCTCGGGGGCCGCCGACGCCATCTTCGAGGCGGCCGACGCCGGGCTCGCCCTGATCGTCTGCATCACCGAAGGCATCCCGGTGCGCGACGCCGTGGCGGCCTACCAGCACGTCGCGGCGTTGCGCACCGCCCATGGGAACGGCCGGCCGCGGCTGATCGGCCCCAACTGCCCGGGCTTGATCAGCCCGGGCCACAGCAAGGTCAGCATCCTGCCGGGGCAGATCTGCACGCCCGGGCCGGTGGGGCTGGTCTCGCGCAGCGGCACGCTC
>VBPB01000080.1:0-3563 GCA_005893365.1 Candidatus Eiseniibacteriota bacterium | reverse complement strand
GCACCAACTTCGTGGACGCCCTGGAGCTGTTCGAGCCCGACCCGCACACCGAGCCGATCGTCCTGATCGGCGAGATCGGCGGCAGCGACGACGAGCGGGCCGCTCAGTTCATCCGCCGCCACGTGCGCAAGCCGGTGGTGGCGTTCGTCGCCGGCCAGACCGCCCCCGCCGGCAAGCGCATGGGCCACGCCGGGGCGATCATCTCGGGCGGCAGCGGGACGGCGGCCGAGAAGATGGCCGCGTTCCAGGCGGCCGGCGTGCCGGTGGCCCGCATCCCCTCGGAGATCCCGGCGCTGATCGGCGAGGCGCTGGCGCGCCGGCGCGGCCGGGGGCGGGCGGCGCGCAAGCCTAAGGCCGCCCAGCGCGCGCGCGCCAAGGGCGCGGGGGGCCGGACGGCGTCACGCCCGGCGGCCAAGGCCCGCCAGGGTAAGACGGCACGCGCTCGCAAGGCCGCCCGTGCCGGCGGACGGACCCGCTGACCGCTCGCGCCGCGACCCGGCGCGGTTCCATCGAGAGTCCCTGAACGGGCCCGCGGGCCCCAACCTGAAGGAGCACGCATTGGGCATCGAGCGCACGCTGTTCATCGTCAAGCCGGACGCGGTGAGCCGTCGGCTCATCGGACGCATCCTGGCGCACGTCGAGGAGCAGGGCTTCCGGCTGGTCGAGGCCCGTCTGGTCAACCTCACCCGCGAGCAGTGTCAGGAGTTCTACGCCGAGCACGCGACCAAGACGTTCTTCAACGGCCTGGTGGACTTCATGACCTCGAGCCCGGTCATGCTCACCTGCCTCGAGCGCGAGAACGCGGTCGCCTACCTGCGCGAGGTGATCGGCGTCACCGACCCCGCCGAGGCCGCGCCGGGAACGATCCGCAAGCTCTACGCCGAGAGCAAGTTCCGCAACTCGGTCCACGCCTCGGACAGCCCGGCCAGCGCCGAGCGCGAGGTGAAGCTCTTCTTCGGGGTCGCGGCCCTGGCGCGCTGAACCGTCGGTGCGGCGCCCCACCTTAGGGTCCGGGCAGCGGGGCCTGCGGTCACGTCGAGGGCCATCCGCAGGGTCGATCGCGGGCCTTTCGGGCGGCCCAAGGCCATCGGGACGGCGTCCGGCCGGTGCTGGACGCCTCCGCCACCGTATGCTAGGGTCCGCGTCGTCCCGGCCATTGGTCTGAACGGATGGAACATGTCGGGGCTTATCATCAACTTAGCGACGCTGGCCGCCGGCGCGAGCCGCCTCGAGGCCACGGCGACCGCGGAAGAGCTGGAGCTCCCGCCGGCCGACTGGCCCGGGGGGGCCGAAGCCAGCCTGGACCTCCACCGCACCGGCGAACTGGTGACGGTCCGAGGCCGGATCCGCTCGGCCGCCCACCTCGAATGCGTACGCTGCGCGCGGTGGTTCGACCTGCCGGTCGCCGCCGACCTGTTGGTCGTCGCGGATCGGGCGGGTGGGCGGGGTCGGCTCGAAGGGGACCTCGAAGCCGACGGGCACATGAAGTTCCACGATGGGCGGCAGCTCGACCTGCACCAAGAAGCGCGCGAGGCATTGCTGCTCGAATTGCCCATGGCGCCCCACTGCCAGGAGGATTGCCGGGGGCTGTGCGCCCGCTGCGGGGCGGACTTGAACGAAGGGCCCTGCGCCTGCGGCGGCTGACGGCGAGGGACGAACAGGAGGCATCCGATGGCGGTTCCCAAGCGACGACACTCCAGCACCCGCGGGCGCAAGCGGCGGACGCACTGGAAGCTCAAGAGCCCCGGGCTCAACGCGTGCAGCCATTGCAGCAGCCCGAGACTGCCCCACCGCATCTGTCCCAACTGCGGCTACTACGACGGCGAAGAGATCGTCCTGCCGCGCGCCGACTGATCGATCCCGGGGACCAGACGATGTCTGTGATCCCGCGGATCGGGATTGACGCGATGGGCGGCGACCTCGGGCCCTCCGTGGTCGCGGCCGGCACGGTGCTCGCCTTCCGCGAGATGCCGGGTCGCTTCTCGGTCACCTTGGTCGGCGACGAGGCGGAGATCCGTCCCGCCCTGCGCCGGGCCGGCGCCGCGGGGATGGACATCGAGGTGGTCCACGCCGCCGGGCAGGTGGACATGGGCGAGAAGGCCGCCGCCGCCGCCCGCCGCCGCGGCAGCACCTCGATCGGCGTCATGACCCAGCTCCACAAGGAAGGCAAGGTGGACGCGGTCTTCAGCGCCGGCAACACCGGCGCGGTGGTCGCCACCGCCCTGCTCGGCCTGGGCCGCCTCGAATCGGTCTCGCGCCCCGCGCTCGCGGTCTTCATGCCCAGCCCGGCCGGCGGCACGGTGGTGCTGGACGTGGGCGCCAACGCCGAGTGCAAGCCGTCCTACCTGCTCCAGTTCGCCCACATGGGCGCGGTCTACGCCCAGTACCTCTTGGGCCGCGACACCCCGCGGGTCGGCCTGCTCTCGATCGGCGAGGAGGAGACCAAGGGCAACGAGCTGGTCTTCGAGGCCGGGGACCTGTTGCGCCGGGCCAAGCACCTGAACTTCATCGGCAACGTCGAGGGGCGCGACGTGTTCAACGGCAGCGCCGACGTCATCGTCACCGACGGGTTCACCGGGAACGTGCTGCTCAAGACCGCCGAGAGTGTCGCCGGGCTGCTGGTGGACGTCATGCGCAAGGAGATCAAGCAGGACCCGCTGGCCGTGTTCGGCACGCTGTTCATGCGCGGGGCGATGCGGCGGATGCGGGTCACCCTGGACGCCGAGGAGCACGGGGCCGCCCCGCTGCTCGGGGTCAACGGCGTGTGCTTCATCGGTCACGGCAGCAGCGGTCCGCGGGCGTTCCGCAGCGCCATCCGCACCATCACCTCGTTCGTCGAGAACCGCGTGAACGAGCACATCCGCGAGGAGATCCAGTCGGATCATGAGACCGCTGCCTGAGGCACCGCGCGGGGCCACCATCGCCGGCACCGGCATGTACGTGCCGGACCGGGTGCTCTCGAACGCCGACTTCGAGCGCATGGTGGACACCTCCGACGCCTGGATCGTCGAGCGCACCGGCATCCGCGAGCGCCGCATCGCCGCGCCCGAGCAGGCCTCGTCCGACCTGGCGCTCATCGCCGCGCGCCGGGCGCTGGAGTCGGCCGGCCTCGAGGCCGACGCGGTGGACCACATCATCGTCGCGACCACCACGCCGGATCGCATCCTGCCCTCCTGCGCCTGCACGCTGCAGCAGAAGCTGGGCGCGCGCCAGGCGGTCGCTTACGACATGTTCGCCGCCTGCACCGGCTTCGTCTTCGGCCTGGGGCTGGCCCGCGCGCTGGTCGTCTCGGGCACGGCCGACACGGTGCTGGTCGTGGGCGTCGAGACCCTGTCGCGCATCGTCGACTACACCGACCGCAACACCTGCGTGCTGTTCGGCGACGGCGCGGGGGCGGCGATCCTGCGCCCGTGCGAGACCGACCGGGGCCTGCTCGCGGTGGACATGCGCAGCGATGGGGATCTGGGCGGCGTGCTCGAGATCCCGGCTGGCATCTCCCGCAATCCGGCCAGCCACGCCACCGTGCAGGGCCACGAGCACTTCATCCGCATGCAGGGCAAGAA
>VBPB01000211.1:6217-14777 GCA_005893365.1 Candidatus Eiseniibacteriota bacterium | reverse complement strand
TGGTAGAGGACGGCCGCCACGTCGGGTCCCAGTGCTGCCGCCAGGTCCTCGCGAGCACAAGGCCCGCCGCGGTCCTCGACCACGGTCACGTCGCGCTCGAGATAGGTGCGCAGCACCTCGCGAACGTGCGGGTGGAGCGCCCCGGCCACGACGATCCGCGCCCGGCCGGTCTGGTGACGCGCCAGCAGGGCGGCTTCGACTGCGGCGGTGGCGCCGTCGTAGAGCGAGGCGTTGGCCACCTCGGTCCCGGTCAGCTCGACGATCATGCTCTGGAACTCAAACATCGCGGTCAGCGATCCCTGCGCCACCTCGGGCTGGTACGGGGTGTAGGCGGTCGCGAACTCCGAGCGCATGGCGATGGCGTCGACCGCCGCGGGGATGTAGTGGTCGTAGAGGCCGCCGCCGAGGAAGGAGACCGCGCGGTCTCCGTCGTTGGCCCGCGCCCGCTCGCCGAAGCGCTGCCGGGCCTCGAGGACCTCCTCGGGGACCGCCGCCAGCAGGTCCTCGAAGCGCGCGACGCCGATCGCGGCGAGCATCCGCTGCTCCTCGCCGCGCGAGAGGCCGACGAAGCTCACGCCTGCTCCTGCTCGATCAGCTGGGCGTAGTCGTCGTGGCCCATGAGCTTCTTCATGTCGTCGGCGTGCTCGGGCTTGAGCCGGATCATCCAGCCCTCGCCGTACGGCGCCTGGTTGACCAGGCCGGGATTCTCGGCCAGGGCCTCGTTGACCGCCGTCACCTCGCCCGCGAGCGGGGCGTAGAGGTCGCTCACCGTCTTCACCGCCTCGACCACGCCGAACGGCTTCTTGGCCTCGAGCTTCCGGCCGACTTGGGGCAGCTCCACGAACACGACGTCCCCCAACTGGTCGGTGGCGTAGGAGGTGATGCCCACCGTGACCAGGCCCCCCTCCAGCCGCGCCCACTCGTGCTCGCTGGTGTACCGCACGTCCTCTGGATACCGCACGAACCCTCCCTGCCCGGGCCGCCTCAGCGGCGCGAGCCCCTCGTGTAGAACGGCCGCTTGACGACGTGGGTGGCGATGCGGCTCGGGCCGGCGACGACCTCCAGCCGCGTGCCCGGCGTACTCGACCCGATCTCGACGTAGGCCATGGCGATCGCCTGCTCGAGGCTGGGGCCGAACGTGCCGCTGGTGACGACGCCGACCGCGCGCCCCCCCGACTCGACCACCATCCCGTGCCGCGGCACGCGGCGGCCTTCGGCCACGAGCCCGACCAGGCGGCGCGTCAAGCCCTGCTCCTTCTGGCGGGCGAGGACCGCGCGGCCGTTGAACTCCGGCTTCGCCAGCTTCACGGTCCAGCCGAGCCCGGCCTCGAGCGGGGTCGTGGTCTCGTCGATGTCGTTCCCGTAGAGCATGTAGGCCATCTCGAGGCGCAGCGTGTCGCGGGCGCCGAGCCCCACCGGCTCGATCCCGAACGGCCGGCCGGCCTCGATCAGGCCGTTCCAGACGCGGGCGCCGTCACTGCCCTTGAAGTAGAGCTCGAAGCCGTCCTCGCCGGTGTAGCCGGTGCGCGCGATGACCGCCGGGACCCCGAACAGCGGCCCCTCCACGAACCGGTTGGAGGGCATGGCGAGCGCCGCGTCGGGGACATGGCCCTTGAGCACCTCGGCGGCCTTGGGCCCCTGCACCGCGAGCAGCGCCGTCTCGTCCGAGTGGTCGCTCAGGCGCACGTCGGCCGGGCACAGGCCCCTAAGCCAGGCGAGGTCCTTGGGCGTGTTCGATGCGTTCACGACCAACATGAAGTGATCGGTGGAACGATAGACGTACAAGTCGTCCACGATGCCCCCCTCGGGGAGGCACATGGTCGTGTACATGGCCTGTCCGACCGTCATGCCGGCGACGTCGTTGGCCAGCGCCCGGTCCAGGAACGCGACCGTCCCCGCCCCCTCCACGCGGAACTCGCCCATGTGGGAGATGTCGAAGAGCCCCACCCCGGTCCGGACGAGCTGGTGCTCGCGGACGTCGCCCGTGTACCGGAGCGGCATCTCGAAGCCCGCGAAGTCGACCAGCTTGGCGCCGGCGGCCGCGTGGAAGCGATGGAATGGCGTGCGTTTGAGGGTGGTGGCAGGCACCAGGCGGGCTCCGGGTGAAGAAACGAGCGGACGGTATCGGATGGGGTGCGGACGGTCAAGGCGCGGCGCCGCCGGGACTAGTGTCCCGTACCGGAAACCATGTGCATGCCCCGCGGAGGGATCGTGGACGCTGGCAAGGAGCGACGACGACGCGTATCCGTTGCGGTCGCCTACCCCGTTCGTCCAGCGGCGCCCTTGAGGACGCCCAGCTCCTGACCCACCGCGGTGAACGCCGCGACCGCCCGGTCGATGTGCGCGGCCTCGTGCGCGGCCGAGAGCTGGACACGGATGCGCGCCTGGCCTTTCGCCACAACCGGGAACGAGAAGCCGATGACGTAGATGCCCCGCTCGAGCAGCTTGCGCGCCATGTCGTGGGCCAGGCGCTCGTCGTAGAGCATGATCGGCACGATCGGGTGCTCGCCGGGCTTGATGTCGAAGCCGGCGGCGCTCATCGCGGCGCGGAACCGCCGGGTGTTCTCCATCAACCGGTCGCGCAGCGTGGTCGTCGCCGAGAGCAGGTCGAACACCGCGATGCCCGCCCCCACCACCGCCGGCGGCAGGGTGTTGGAGAACAGGTAGGGGCGCGAGCGCTGGCGCAGCAGGTCGATGATCTCGCGCCGGCCGGTGGTGAAGCCGCCCAGGGCTCCGCCCAGCGCCTTGCCGAGCGTGCCGGTGATGATGTCCACGCGCCCCAGCACCCCGGCGTGCTCGGTGCTGCCGCGACCGGTGGCCCCCAGGAACCCGGTGCCGTGGCAGTCGTCCACCATGACCATGGCGCCGTGGCGGTCGGCCAGGTCGCAGACCGACTTCAGATCGGCGACCGAGCCGTCCATGCTGAAGGCGCCATCGGTGGCGATCAGCTTGCGACGGCAGCCCTTGGCGTCGGCCTCCTTCAGGCAACGCTCGAGGTCGCGCATGTCGTTGTTCTCGTACCGCCAGCGCTGGGCCTTGCAGAGGCGGACGCCGTCGATGATCGAGGCATGGTTGAGGGCGTCCGAGATGATGGCGTCGGACTCCCCCAGGAGCGGCTCGAACACGCCGCCGTTGGCGTCGAAGCAGGCGGCGTAGAGGAGGGTGTCCTCGGTGTGCAGGAACTGCGCGATCTTCTGCTCCAGCGACTTGTGGAGGTCCTGGGTACCGCAGATGAACCGCACCGAGGAGAGGCCGAACCCGCGCTCGTCGAGTGCGCGGTGGGCGGCGGCGATCACCTGCGGATGGCTCGAGAGGCCGAGGTAGTTGTTGGCGCAGAACACCAGCACCTCGCGGCCGTCGGCGAGACGCACGGTGGGGCCTTGCGGCGAGGCCAGCACGCGCTCGTCCTTCCACAGCCCGGCGTCGCGGATCGCCTGGAGCTCCGCCTGCAGCGGACCGCGCATCGCGTCGAACATCGCGGCTCCTCCTCTGCGTCCGCTACGCGCTCTCGCCCCAGGGCACCAGCACGACCTTGCCCGCCTGCCCCGAGCGCAGCAGCCCGATCGCCTGGTCGAACTCCTGCATCGGCATGACGTGGGTGATGGCGGGCCGGATGTCGAGCCGGCCCGAGCCGAGCAGGTTGTCCATCTGGTACCAGGTCTCGAACATCCGCCGGCCGATGACGCCGTGGAGCGTCACGCCTTTGAAGATCACCAGCCGGTTCCAGTCGAGCTCGAACGACTCCTTGGGGAGCCCGAGCAGCGACATGCGTCCGCCGTTGCGCAGCGCCGCGAGCCCGTCACGCACCGCGCGCGGGTCCCCGGACATCTCGAGCACGCCGTCCAGCCCCTGGCCGTGGGTGAGCTGGCCGATGCGGGCCACGACGTCCTCCTGCTTGGCATCGATGACGGCGTCGGCGTGCATGCGGCGCGCGAGCTCGAGCCGATAGGGCGACACGTCGCTGGCGATGACCCGCGCCGCCCCCGCGGCCTTCGCCACGCCGATCGCGAACAAGCCGATCGGCCCGCAGCCGGTGACGCCGATGTTGCGCCCCGAGAGCGCCCCCGAGAACGCGGTGTGCACGGCGTTGCCGAGCGGCTCCATGCAGGCGGCGACCTCGATCGGGACGTTGGCCGGCGCGCGCCAGGCGTTGGCGGCGGGCACCGCCACGAACTCCGCGAACCCGCCGTTCACGTCCACGCCGAGGATGCGCGTGTTCTCACACACGTGGGCGTTGCCGGTCCGGCAGGCGAGGCACGACTGGCAGACGATGTGGCTCTCGCACGCGACCCGGTCGCCGCGCTGGTAGGTCTTGACCCCCGCGCCCACCTCGACCACGTCCCCCACGAACTCGTGGCCGAGCGTCACCGGCGGCTTGAGCCGCCCCTGGGACCAGCGGTCCCATTCGACGATGTGCAGATCGGTGCCGCACACGCCGGCCCGCCGCACCCGCAGCAGCAGCTCGCCGGGGCCACAGGTGGGCACGGGTACCTCGCGCACCTCGGCGCCGGGGCCGGCCGAGGCCTTCACCACCGCGCGCATCGTGGTCGGGCGGACCGAGGCGTCCGCGGCCTTCCGCTCCCGCGTCGCCGGCAGGGTCGGGTTCATGGCGCCAGCACTTCGCGCAGCGCCCGTCCGGTGTAGGACCCGGCGATCCGCGCCACCGCCTCGGGCGTGCCCGCGGCCACGATCCGCCCGCCGCCATCGCCGCCCTCGGGGCCCAGGTCGACGATCCAGTCGGCGCACTTGATCACGTCCAGGTTGTGCTCGATGACGATCACGGTGTTGCCCTTCTCCACCAGCGCCATGAGGACCTCCAGCAGCACGCGGACGTCCTCGAAATGGAGTCCGGTGGTCGGCTCATCCAGGATGTAGAGGGTCCGGCCGGTCGCCACCCGCGACAACTCCGTCGCCAGCTTGACCCGTTGGGCCTCGCCGCCCGACAGCGTGGTCGCCGACTGCCCCAGGTGGATGTACCCTAACCCCACGTCCACGAGCGTGTCGAGTTTGCGCCGCAGCGGCGGGATGGCGCCCAGGAAGTCGCGGGCCTCCTCCACCGTCATCTCGAGCACGTCGGCGATCGAGCGCCCGCGGTGCAGCACCTCGAGCGTCTCGCGGTTGTAGCGCCGCCCGTGGCACACCTCGCAGCGCACGAACACGTCGGGCAGGAAGTGCATGGCGATCTTCATCAGCCCGTCGCCCTCGCAGTGCTCGCAGCGCCCGCCCTTCACGTTGAACGAGAAGCGCCCCGGGCCATAGCCGCGCACCTTGGCCTCGGGCAGCTTGGCGAACAGGTCGCGGACGAACGCGAAGGCGCCGGTGTAGGTGGCGGGGTTGGAGCGCGGCGTGCGCCCGATCGGGCTCTGGTCGATGTCCACCACCTTGTCGACGTGCTCGAGGCCGCGCAGGGCGCGGTGCTCGCCCGGGGCCGTCGCCAGCTCGCCGAAGTGCCGCCGCGCCCCCGCCAGCAGGATGTCGTTGACCAGCGTGCTCTTGCCCGAGCCCGAGACCCCGGTGACGCACACCAGGCCGCCGAGCGGGAAGCGGGCGTCCATGTCCTTCAAGTTGTGGGCGCGGGCGCCCACGACCTCGAGCGCCGTGCCGTGGCCGGCCCGTCGCGTCGCGGGCACCGGGATCGAGCGCTCGCCCGCGAGGTACCGGCCGGTGAGCGAGGCGGGCACGGCCGCCACCTCGGCCGGCGTGCCCGCGGCCACCAGCCGTCCGCCGTGCCGCCCCGCCGCCGGCCCCAGGTCGACCACGTAGTCGGCCGCCATCATCGTGTCGCGGTCGTGCTCCACCACCACCACCGTGTTCCCGAGGTCGCGCAGCCGCGCCAGCGTGTCGAGCAGCCGGCGATGGTCGCGGGTGTGGAGCCCGATCGAGGGCTCGTCCAGGATGTAGAGCACGCCGGTCAACTGGGAGCCGATCTGGGTGGCGAGCCGGATCCGCTGCGCTTCGCCGCCCGCCAGCGTCCCGGCCGCGCGATCGAGCGTCAGGTAGCCGAGGCCCACGTCGTCCAGGAACCCGAGCCGGCCGAGCAGCTCCTTCAAGATGGGGCTCGCGATGGTCGCCTGCACGCCCTCGAACCGGACCGCGGCGAGCTGCTCGCGCGCGGCCGCCACCGACAGGGCCGACCACTGGGCGATGTTGCGGTCGGCGATGCGCACCGCCAGGCTCTCGCGGCGCAGGCGCGCCCCGTCGCAGTCGGGGCAGGGGCTCTGGCGCATCAGGCTGCCGATCCAGCGGCGCATGCCCTCGCTGGCGGTCTCGCGATAGCGCCGCTCCAAGTTGGGGATCACGCCCTCGTAGGCGCTCTTGTGGATGAACGCCGAGCCCTTCTTGGTGCGGAACTCGAAGCGCACCTGCTCGTCGCCGCTGCCGTGGAGCAGCAGGCGCTGGACCTTGGCCGGGAGCTTCCGCCACGGGGTGGTGAGCGAGAATCCGAAGTGGCGGGCGAGCGCCTTGACCGTCCCCCCCACCCAGGTGCCCTTGGCGTCCCCCCAGGCCGCGACCGCGCCCTCGGCGATCGACTTGCCCGGGTCGGGCACGATCCGCCCCGGATCCACCTCGAGCCGGGTGCCGAGCCCGTCGCAGCCCTTGCAGGCGCCATAGGGCGAGTTGAACGAGAAGCTGCGCGGCTCGGCGGCCTCGACGCTCGCCCCGCAGTTGGGACACGCGGCCCCCTGGCTCAACAACAGATCCTGGTCCGGTCCCGGCGGCCGCCCGCTCTCGGGCGCGCGGGTCACCGCCACCAGCCCCTGCCCCAGCTTGAGCGCGGTCTCGAGCGAGTCGGCGACGCGGCTCGCCGCCCCGGCCTCGACCCGGAGCCGGTCGACGGCGATGGCGATGTCGTGGCGGCGGTGGCGCGCGAGCTTCGGGATCTCGTCCAGCTCCACCCACTCGCCGTCGATGCGCGCGCGCAGGTAGCCCTGGCGGCGGATGTCCTCGAGCTCCTTGCGATACTCGCCCTTGCGGCCCCGCACCAGCGGAGCCATGAGCTGGATGCGTTCGCCGGCGAAGGTGGCGAGCACGGTGTCCACCATCTCCTGGACGCTCTGGCGCGTCATCCGGGTGCCGCACTCGGGGCAGAACTGGGTGCCGAGCCGCGCGAACAGCAGGCGCTGGTAGTCGTAGATCTCGGTGATGGTGCCGACCGTCGAGCGCGGGTTCGAGCCGGCGCCGCGCTGCTGGATGGCGATCGCCGGGCTCAGGCCCTCGATCGCGTCCACGTCCGGTTTCTCCATCTGGCCCAGGAACTGGCGGGCGTAGGCGGAGAGGGATTCGACGTAGCGCCGCTGCCCCTCGGCGTAGAGGGTGTCGAAGGCCAGCGACGACTTCCCCGAGCCCGAGACCCCGGTGATGACGATCAGGCGCTGGCGGGGCAGCCGCAGCGTCAGGTCCTGGAGGTTGTGCTCGCGCGCGCCGCGGATGACGATGTCGGAGAGCGCCGGCGAGCGGGTGTCACCCGGAGGGCGTCCCGCTCCCGGGGCGGCCCGGCCCTCGGCCGTGCCGCCGGCCACGACCTCCTCCGCGTGCGTGCTCATGGGCCCGGCATCATAGCAGGCCGGTCGAGCCGAGGCGGCGCCCGGCGCGGGCCTTAGGCCCCGCGGCCGCGCCGCGCGAGGCGACTACTCGTAGCGCAGCGAGTCCACCGGGTCGAGGCGGGCGGCGCGCCGAGAAGAGGATCCCGGTGGCCACGGACCAAACCGAGACGAAGGTCGGGAACTTGGCGGCCGTGTGGATGATCCACGAGATGGTCGCCCCGAGCCCCACCCCCGCCACGCCCCCGGCGGCGGTCAGCAGCACCGCTTCGATCAGGAACTGGGCGAGGATGGCCTTCTGCGGGGCGCCCAGCGCCTTGCGGATGCCGATCTCGCGCGTCCGCTCGGTGACCGCCACCAGCATGATGTTCATGACCCCGATGCCGCCCACGACCAGCGAGATCGAGGAGATGAGCGCCATCAGCGCGAAGATGCCGCCGGTGATGGCGTTGTAGAGCGACAGGAACGCGTCGTCGGTGAACACGACGAAGTCGTTCTGCTTGTTGCTGGGCAGGTGGCGGCGGATGCGCAGCACCTCGATGATCTGCTGCTGGGCCCTGTCGCCGAGCTCGGGCGTGCGGGCGATGGCGTCCAGGAACAGCTCGCCGCGCTTCGGGAACCAGGGCGGGGCGTCGGGCGGCGCCGGGAAGTACTTGTCCATGGTGGTGTACGGGATCGCCGCCACCTGGTCGAAGTTGTTCCCCATCATCCGGCCCTTGGTCTCGAACTCGCCGATGACCGTGAACGGGATGCCGTTCAGGTGGACGCTCTGACCGAGGCCGCTGGCGTCGCCGAAGAGCGCCTCACGCGTGTCCTTGCCCAGCACCACCACGTTGCCGCAGCGCTCGGCCTCGCCCTCGGTGAAGAAGCGGCCGCGCGCCAGATCGTAGCCGTGGGTGGTGAGGTAGTCCTCGTTGGTCCCGTAGCAGAACACCCCGCGCGTGCGCTTGCCGGCCCGCGTCACCTCGATCTCGCCGAGCGGGAACTTGAACGGCGCGATCGCCAGCACCGCCGGGGAC
>VBPB01000211.1:1441-6204 GCA_005893365.1 Candidatus Eiseniibacteriota bacterium | reverse complement strand
GCTGCTTGAGGCTGTCCGGCACGTCGCCGAACTGGATCCCGGGGCGGATGCGCCGGATGTAGATCGTGTTGTTGCCGAACGACTGGATGCTCTGCTGGAACGAGCGCTGGAAGCCGTTGATGAGCGACACCATGCCGATGACGGTCCCCACGCCGATGACGATCCCGAGCAGGGCGAGGAACGACCGCAGCCGGTTGGCGACCAGCGCACGGCGGGCCATGCTCAGGGTCTCGAGCAGCAGGAAGAGCTTCATGGGTCACTCGTGGCGCAGCGCTTCGATCGGATCGAGGCGCGCCGCGCGCCAGGCGGGGTAGGAGCCGAAGAACACGCCGATCCCGGCCGACATGGCGACCCCCATGCCGACGGCGGGCCAGCTCACCGCGGCCGGCAGCGGCGACAGCGCCCCGGCCAGCAGGGCCAGGCCGACGCCGGAGAGGATGCCGATCAGGCCGCCGCTCAGCGACAGCGTGGTGGCCTCCACCAGGAACTGCGTGAGGATGTCGCGGCGGCGCGCCCCCATCGCCTTGCGGATGCCGATCTCCCGGGTCCGCTCGGTGACCGAGACCAGCATGATGTTCATGATGACGATCCCCCCCACCAGCAGCGAGATCGCGGCCACGCCGATCGTGACCACGAAGATGCCGCCGGTCAGGGTGTGGAAGATGGTGAGCAGGTTCTCGGAGGTGGTGATGCCGAAGTTGTCCGGCTGGCCCGGCCGCAGGTGGCGACGGCCGCGCAGGATGTTGCGGACCTCCTGCTGGGCGAGCGGCATGGAGGCCTGGTCGAGCGCCTTGATGGCGAGGCCGAATTCCCCCCGCTCCTGCTTGAACTTCTGGAAGGTGCGGATCGGGATGGTGGCGAACCGGTCCTGGCTCTGCCCGAACAGCTTGCCCTTGGCCACGACCACGCCCACCACCTCGTAGCTCTCGGCGCCGAGGCGGATCTCGTGGTGGAGCGGATCGAGCCCCGGGAACAGCTCCTCGGCGATCTCCGAGCCGACCACGCACACGGTGCGCCGCCGCTGGTCGTCCAGCTCGGTCAGGTGGCGGCCCCGCGCGATGGTCAGGTCGTCGATGACGTCGTACCCGGGCCCCCGGCCGCTGATCGAGACGCCGCGGACCTCCTTGTTCCGGTAGCGCGCGGTGCCGCGCGTGCCGGCCTGGGCGACGATCATGGTCGCGTGCGGGATCGCGCCCTGCAGCGCGTCACCGTCCTCGAGCGTGATGTGCGGGTTGTTGCGGACCGCCTCGAAGGCATCCTGGCTGGTGACCAGGCCGTAGGGATCCACGTAGAACACGTTCGAGCCGGCATTGAGCAGCTTCTCGGAGACGAAGCGGTTGAGGCCCTCGACGAACGACAGCACCGCGATCACCGACATGACGCCGATGATGATGCCGAGCAGCGTCAGGATGGACCGGAGTTTGTTGGCCCGGATGGCGCCCAGGGCGATCCCGCTGCTCTCGCGCAGGTTCATCGCGAGGTGCCGTCCATCGCCCGGCCGGCCTGGCGGACATCGCTCTCGATCTTCCCGTCGCGCATGCGGACGACGCGGCGGGCGTGGGCGGCGATGTCGGGCTCGTGGGTCACCAGGATCACCGTGTTCCCCTGCTTCCAGATGCGCTCGAAGGCGGCCATGATCTCGTCGCCGGTGTGCGAGTCGAGGTTCCCGGTCGGCTCGTCCGCGAGGATGATGCTCGGCTTGTTGACCAGCGCCCGCGCGATGGCGACCCGCTGGCGCTGTCCGCCCGAGAGCTCGTTGGGCTTGTGCTTGATCCGGTCGGTGAGGCCCACCAGGTCGATGGTCTCGCGGGCGCGCCGGCGGCGCTCCTCGTGCTTGACGCCGGCGTAGACCAGCGGCAGCTCCACGTTGTGGAGCACGTCGGCCCGGGCCAGGAGATTGAAGGTCTGGAAGACGAACCCGATCTCGAGGTTGCGGATCCGGGCCAGGTCGTCGTCCGTCATCTTCGAGATCTCGTGCTCCTTGAGCCGGTACGAGCCGCTGGTCGGCGTATCGAGGCAGCCGACGATGTTCATCAGCGTCGACTTGCCGGAGCCCGAGGGCCCCATGATCGCCACGTATTCGTTGGCTTCGATCTCGAGGCTGACGCCGTTCAGGGCGTGGACCTTCTCGGTGCCGACCTCGTAGACCCGGTGCAGGTCCTGGATGCCGATGAGCACGGGTTAGCCCGCCTTCTTCGCGCCGGCCGCCTCGCGCTTCACCTTCGCTCCGGGCTTGAGCTCGCGCAGGGCCTTGTACGGTCCCGAGACCACCACGTCGCCTTCCTTCACGTCGCCGTCGATCTCCATCATGGTCTCGCTGGCGATGCCGCCGTGCACCGGCACGAACGTGGCGACGTCGTTCTTGACCACGAACACGCCGGTGACCTCCTTCTCCTTGCGTCCGACCGTGTCCTCGTCGGCGGCGAGGAGCGCGGGCTTCTTGGCGGCCGGCTTGGGACGCTGGCCGGGCTTGTGGGCGGCGCGGTCCAGCTCGCGCTGCGTGCGCACCACCACCGACTGGATCGGCACCGCACGCGTCTTGACGTGGGTCCGGGTGTCGATCTCGACGTCGGCGGTCATGCCGGGACGCACCTCGGGCACCGTCTGGTCGAACACCACCTGCACCTCGAAGTTGGTCTGTCCCTCGGCCCCGCCGGTGATGCTGCGCTTGGCCGTGTTGCCGATCTCGGTCACCGTCCCCGGGAACGTCGTGTCCGGGAGCGCGTCGACCTTGATCTTCGCCTTCTGGCCGAGATGGATGTCGACGATGTCGGCCTCGTCCACGTCGGCGCGCACCAGCATGCGCGACAGGTCGGAGACCACCAGGATCTGGGTGCCGGGATTGTTCATGGTCCCGATCATCACGATCTCGCCCTTCTCGACGTCGAGGGCGCTCACCACCCCGTCGAAGGGCGCCACGAAGCGGGTCTTGTTGAGGTTGTCCGCCGAGGCGGCCAGCGCCGCGTCGCTGCGCGTGACCTCCTCGTGAGCGGTGGCCGCCGCCGAACGGGCGGTCTCGACGGTGGCGGTGGCGCGGTCCCACTCCGCCTGCGACAGCAGCTTCTGCTCGAACAGCGCGCGCTGGCGGACATAGTTGTCCTCCGCCACCTTGAGCGAGGCCTTGGCGTCGGAGAGCCGTGCCCGGGCGGACGCCAGTGCCGAGCGGGCCTGACTCCAGGTCGCGCGGTACTGGGTGTCGTCCAGCGCCAGCAGCAGCTGGCCCTTGTGGACCTTGTCCCCCTCCTCGACGGCGAGCTGCATGACCTTGCCGGGGACGTCGGCGCTGATCTTCACCTGCGTCTTGGGCTCGATCTTCCCGGGCGCCTTGACGCGCGAGGTGACGTCCTCGACGCGCACGCGGGCCAGCTGCACCGACTCGACCTTGCCGCCGGCCGAACGGGTGACGTTCACGACCACCAACACCACGACCAGCACCACACCGATCACGATCCACAGCCACTTCTTCTTCATTGCGTCACGACTCCTTGGCAGGCGCTCACTCGCTGTGACCGCGGACCCGGTTGATCTGCGCCTCGGCCACGCGGATGGCGGCCAGCGCCTTGACGAGGT
The DNA here is from genome assembly GCA_005893365.1 of Candidatus Eiseniibacteriota bacterium. Classification (GTDB taxonomy): domain Bacteria; phylum Eisenbacteria; class RBG-16-71-46; order RBG-16-71-46; family RBG-16-71-46; genus WS-11. Next base: position 2,634 of record VBPB01000211.1, on the reverse strand, counting down.
TGCTCTGCGCCGTCTGCAACTGCACCTGGGCGTCGATGAGCTCGAGGATGGTCGCCGACCCGACGTTGTACTTCTCCTGGGTCAGCTTGAGGTTCTCGATCGCCGACTCCTGCCCCCGCTCCGCCACCCGGTTCTGCTCGATCGCCTCGTTGTACGCGAGCAGCGCCTCGTGCACCTCGCTCGCCAGGTTCCGGTGCAGCGCCGCACTGGCGTCGCGGGCCCGCTCGAGCCGGGCGCGCGCGGAGGCGATGCCGGCGTCCACGCGGGCCAGGTCGAACAGGTCCCAGTTGAGCGACACCGTCCCCCCCAGCGACACGTCGCTCTTCGAGCGGGAGCTGACGCCGGTGGCGAGGAAGTCGGCACGCGAATTCGTGTTGAACCCGGCCGACCCCGACAGGGAGACGTACGGCAGGCGCCCCATGCGCGCCGCCGCGTGCGAAGCCTGGGCCGACTTGAGCTCCGCATCGGCGGCGATCAGGTCGGGACGGTTCTTGGCCGCCTCGGCGATCAGGGCGGCTTCGTCGTAGGTCTGCGGGGTCGCGGCGAGCAGCGTGTCGACCTCGCCCAGGTCGGACTCCCGCACACCCATCTGGCTCGCCAGCGCGACCCGTTGCACGATGACGGTATGGTTGGCGGAGAGCTGGTCGAACTCGCTCTGCGCGGTGCGGACCTGCGCCTTGAGCAGGTCGCTCTTCGAGACCGACCCGACCTCGAACATGGCCTTCACGCGGCGCTCGTCGTCGCTCGCCAGCTTGAGCGCGCCTTCGGCCACTTGGGCGAGCTTGATCGCCTGGACCACCCCGTAGAACTGCCGCCGGGTCGCGAGCACCACGTCGTTGCGGGTCGCGTCGCGCGAGAGGCGCGAGGCCTTGAGGCCCTGCCGGGCCGCGTTCAGTCCTGCCCAGTTCGACAGGTCGAGGATGCCCCACGAGCTGCTGACGGACGAGCCCGTCCGCCGCGAGCGCACGTCGGTGGTCGGGCTCGGGATCAGCTGCGTGCCGATGTACTGCGAGCTCTGGGAGTTGGTGGTCTTGCTCGGGCTGTACGAGTACGCCCCGCTGAGGCTGGGGAGCAGGGAGCCGTACGCCCCGTACAGGCCGCCCTTGGCGTTCAGGATCCCGGCCTCGGCATTGATGATCTGGGAGTTGTGCTTCAGCGCGATCCGGACGGCATCGTCGGCCGTGAGCGTCGCC
>VBPB01000211.1:672-1337 GCA_005893365.1 Candidatus Eiseniibacteriota bacterium | reverse complement strand
ATGAAAGGCGCCCCGAAGGGATCTCCCCGGGGCATGGCCAGCCTACGTGTCCTGACCGTGAAAGTTGCACGGGCCTACCCGGCGCGGCTGAACATGGCGCCCAGCGCGGCGAAGCACATCATCAGCACCACGTACAGCGCGCCCAGCGCCCAGGCCACGTTCTTGCGGGGCGCTCCCGAGAGCGCCGCGGCGCCGAGGACGACCACCACCAGGTACCACACCGCCAGCGGCCCGATGGCATCCAGGAAGAAGCCGACCCCGGTCATCACCTTGTTGGGGGGATCACTGACCGGCAGCAGGATGCCGAACCCGATGTGGAGCCCCTTCATGGTCTCACGGCTCCACGCCAGCACGCCGGTGAGGATCTGTCCCGGGATGCTCACCAGCGACGACCAGGCCACCGTCTCGAAGGCGAGCCGGAAGCGGAACTTGCGTCCCAGCACGAACCCGACCCCGAACCACACCCCCAACGCCGAGATCAGCAGGATGATGGGGCTGGCGATGACCGCCTGGCCGACCGTGATCGACTTGCCGATCGGGCCGCCCATGAACGTCTCCGCCTTGTCGACCTGCTCGGTGGTCATGCGCCCATCGGCGACGGCCTGCTCCCACGATTCGGTGATCATGGGCATCAGGGCGCGCTGATGCAGGACGTACGAGAAGGT
>VBPB01000211.1:0-612 GCA_005893365.1 Candidatus Eiseniibacteriota bacterium | reverse complement strand
GCGGCGGGCCGGGTGTACCCCGCCACGGCGCGCTGCCACACGCTCAGGCTGGGCGAGGCTGCCGCCGCGGCTGCGGCGGGGACGGTCTCGGTCGTCTGCGGCTCCATCGTTCCTCCGGTGGCCAGGGGATCGCGCGCCTCTCGCATTCGGGTGAGGCGAGGACGGAGCACGGTAGAGGGTCCCGCGCCCGGGGGTCAATCGCACCGGGACCGGCGCGGCAAATCCGCCCGTTCGGCGCGGGGATGCGCCGCCTCGGGCGCGTCAGGGGGCCAGAGCCCTCAGTTCAGCGAGAAGTGGACCGGGACCGCCACCCAGACGGCGACGGGCTCGTTGTTGGAGAGCGCCGGCTTGAACACCCATTGCTTGACCGCGGCCACCGCGGAGGCGTCCAGCATCGGGATGGACTTGACCACCTTGGCGTCCTTGACGTGGCCGTCCTTGCCGACCAGCGCCTGGACCAGCACGGTGCCGTCGACGTTCGCCGACCGCGCGATCTCGGGGTAGTCGGGCTTGACCTTGGTGATCGCCTCCGGGAGCTCCTCGACGTAGACGTAGTCCCCGAGCTTGGGCAGCTCTTCCTCGCTCGGCGGCGCCACGACGATGTCTCCATCG
>VBPB01000210.1 GCA_005893365.1 Candidatus Eiseniibacteriota bacterium | reverse complement strand
TCCAGGACACGCTGCCGGCCCGCGACTTCCAGAAGTACATGCGCAAGTACATCGACGGCCTCGATGAGCACGGGAAACCCCTCGAGCAGCTCTTCCTGCGCGCGCCGGCCGAGCTCATCACGCGCGGGTTCGACTACGACGAACCCGCGCGCACGACCGACACGGTCGGGGTGGAGAAGGTCGAGGTGCCGAAGGGCACGTTCGACGCGCTCAAGGACATCCAGAAGTGGCGCGAGACCACGAACAAGCAGGAAGGCGACAGCACGCTCTACTTCGAGAAGGCCGAGACCCACACCCGCTGGTGGTCGAACCAGGTCCCGATCACGAGCCTGGTCCGGATCGACCAGCACAACACCCAACGCCAGCGCACCTGGATGATCGGCGAGTCGGCGAACGCGCCGCTCCTGACCATCGAGGAGGCCGTCGGCAGCACGATGTTGGTGGACTTCGGGACCGGGATGAAGTCGAAGCTCATCCCCGAGCGCTTCCAGCGCTCGCTGGCCCAGCAGGGGGCGGCGCCCAAGCCGCCCGCGCGGGCGCCGGTCCGCAAGCCAGCCACGACGCGGAGCTAAGTCCCAAGACCGCGAGCGCGGTCCTCGGGCGGCCCCTACTCGAACAAGCCGCGGGCGAACGCCTCGGGCTCGAACGGCTCCCAGTCGTCCAGCCCCTCGCCCAGGCCGACGACGCTGATCGGCAGGCCGAGCTGATCCGCGATCGCCAGCACGGCTCCGCCGCGCGCGGTGCCGTCCAGCTTGTTGACCGCGAGGCTCGTGAGCGGCAGCAGCCGCTGGAACTCGCGGGCCTGCGCGATGCCGTTCTGGCCCAGCGTGCCATCGAGCACCAGCAGCGTGTGATGGGGGGCGCCGGGCTTGAGCCGCGAGCAGACGCGGGCGACCTTGCCCAGCTCGGCCATCAGGTTGTGCCGGGTATGGAGCCGGCCCGCCGTGTCCACCAGCACCACCCGGTGGCCACGCGCCAGGGCGGCGCTCACGCCATCGTGCGCCACCGCCGCCGGGTCGGCGCCCGGCTTGGCCCGCACCAGCTCGACGCCGGCCCGCCCCGCCCACACTTCGAGCTGCTCCGCGGCGGCGGCGCGGAAGGTGTCGGCCGCGACCAGCATGGTGCGCAGGCCGTCGCGCGCGAACCCGGCGGCGAGCTTGCCGGCCAGGGTGGTCTTGCCCACGCCGTTGACGCCGACGATCAGCGCCACCCAGGGCGCATCGTCCCCGGGGGCGAAGCGGGCACGCGCGGCCCCCACCATCTCGGCCGCGCAGCGCTCGAGCGCCTGGCGCAGGTCGAGCTCGGGCTCCCGGCGCAGGCGCTCGCCAGCCAGGGCCAGCAGCCGCTCGGTGGTGGCGGGGCCCACGTCCGCCGCGAGCAGCGCCTCCTCCAGCCGCGCCAGCGTCGCCTCGTCCGGCGCGCCGGCGCGGCCCAGCAGGCCCCCCACCTGGGCGCCGATGCGCTCACGGGTGCGGCTCAGCCCGGCGCGAAACCGGCTCCAGAGTTCCACGCGTCACTCCTGACACGACCTCCCGCCCACGGGTCCCGGGCGGGAGGTCGCGCTGCGAATCGGGCCCGGCGCTAGCCGGCGGTGGCCTCGGCCAGCTCCGGGGCGCTCGCGGCCGCGGGCTCGCCCTCGCGGGCGTCCCAGCGCACCGAGACCAGGCGCGAGACGCCCAGCTCCTGCATGGTCACGCCGTAGAGACGGTTCGCGGCCTCCATGGACTTCTTGTTGTGCGTGATGACCACGAACTGGGTCTTGTTGCTGAACCGCTGCAGCATGCGGATGAACCGTTCGACGTTGGCGTCGTCGAGCGGGGCGTCCACCTCGTCCAGCAGGCAGAACGGCGACGGCTTGACCAGGTAGATGGCGAACAGCAGGGCGATGGCGGTCAACGCCCGCTCGCCGCTCGACATCAGGCTGATGCTCTGGAGGTGCTCGCCGCGGGGCTTGGCCGCGATCTCGATCTCGCACTCCAGCGGATCCTCGCCGATGGCGCGCAGCTCGGCGTCGCCCCCCTCGAACAGCGTCTTGAACACGTCGCGGAAGTGCCCCTGCACCTTCGCGAAGGTCTCGACGAACAGCTGGCTGGCGGTGGTGTTGATCTTCTCGATCGCCTCGAGCAACTGGCCCTTGGCGCTGGTCAGGTCGGTGCGCTGCTGGGTGAGGAAGTCGTAGCGCTCCTTCTTCTTGGTGTACTCCTCGAGCGCCAACAGATTCACCGGTCCGAGCGAGCCCAGCTGGTCGCGCGTCTCGGCCAGGTCGCGCTCGGCCTGGTCGGGCGCGAAGCCCTCGGGCGGGGCCTCGGGCGTCCACGCCTCCGGGTCCATCTTGTATTCGGTGCGCAGGCGCTCGAAGAGCCGCTCCAGCTCGGCGTGCGCCTGGACGCGTTCCAGCTCGATCTGGTGGGTCAGCTCGGCCAGCTCGGTCTGGGCGAAGCGCTTCTGCCGCGAGGCCTCCTCGCCGGCCTGCAGCGCCTCCTTGAGCGCGGCGAAGCGCGTCTGCAGCCCGGTCACGCGAGCACGCTGCTCGGCCTCCGAGCTCTCGAGCCCGGTGAGCCCGGCGCGCAGGCCCGAGACCTCGGCCTCGATCTCCGCCACCCGCGCGCGCGCGCCCCCCTCCTCCTCGATGCGCGCGGCCAGCACGGTCTCCAGCTCGCGCCGGGACTCCTCGGCGCGTGCCTTCTGGGTCTCGGCCTCGGCCTGCTCGCGCGAGATCCGCAGCAGCGACTCGCGGGCGCCCTGGGCGGCGAGGCCGGCCTCCTCGCGCCGCGTCTCGAGCCCGCGCACGACGCCATCCAGGTCCGCGCCCTGGGCGCGCGCCGCCTCGACCTGGGTCTGGAACTTCGCCAGCTCTGACTCGGCGTCGCGCAGCGCCCGGCCCAGCGATTCCAGCTCGGCCTCGAACACCCGGGCCTCCTCACGCCGCTCGGCCGCCTCCTGGGTGGCCCAACCCTGCTCGCGTTCGGCGGCCTCCAGCTCGCGCACCAGGCCCTCGAGCGCCGTGCGTCGCGCGTCCAGCTCGCCCTGCGCGGTGGCCCGTCCGGCGGTCGCCGTGGTGCGCTGGGCTTCGAGCGTCTCGCGCTCGCGGTCCTGGGCCTCGATGCGCAGCATCAGCTCGGCGAGGCGGCCGGACAGCTCGCGGATCTCCATCTCGCGGTGGAGCAGCCCGCCCGGGTGCTTGGAGGCGCCGGCGCGCACGCGACCGCGCTCCCACACCTCGCCGTCCAGGCTCACGAACCGGAGTCCGCCCTCGGACTGCGCGGCCAGGCGCGCCGCGGCCGCATGGTCTTGGACCACCACGACCGAGCCCAGCAGCCGCTCGACCAGCGGGCGGCAATCGTCGGGGCAGCGCACCAGATCGGAGGCCCGTCCCACCACCCCGTCGCCGATCGGGACGGGCGGCACCGCGCCGCCCGCGAGTGTCGAGAGGTCGACCAGCGTGGCGCGCCCGCCGGCCAGCCCGCGCAGGCGTTCCACGCCGGCGCCGAGGGCGGCCGCGTCGGTGGCCAGCACGAACGCCGCGGCCTCGCCGAGCGAGGCCTCCAGCGCCCCGAGGTACCGGGCCGGCACCTCCAGCACGTCGGCCACCATGCCGAGCAGCCCCGGGATCCGGCCGCCCTCCTCGAGCAGCCCCTTGACGCCCTCCGAGACCCCCTCGTAGTTGCGCTTGAGCTCGAGCAGCGTGTCGAGCCGCGACTCCGCCGCGGCCGCCTCCTGCTTGAGGCGCGACAGCTCGTCCGCCGCCGCTTCGACCCGCGCCGTCAGGGCGGTGATCGCCTGCTCGGTCTCGGCCACCCGGCGGCGCGCCTGGTCCACCTCCAGGTCCATGCCGCGGCGACGCTCGCCGCTCCCGGCGATCGTGCCGGCGAGGGCCATCAGCCGCGCCTCGAGCTCCCGGAGCCGCGGGCCGGCCGCGTCGCGGCGCTCCCGCAGCGAGCTCTGGCGCTCGCGGATCCGCTCGCAGGCGCCGCGGCGCTCGGCCTCGGTCGAGAACAGGTCGAGCGAGAGCTGCTGGTGCGAGGCGGCGACCGTGCGGTGCTGGCGCAGCTCGGTCTCGACCGCCGTGACCGCCGCCTCGGCCGTCTCCATCGCCTCGTGCGCCCGCTCGCGGGCCGCGCGCAGCTCGGCCAGCGTGACCGTGGTCTCGCCTTCGCGCGCGCTCACCTCGGCCAGACGCTCGCGCAGGCGGGCGGCCTCGAGGGCCGCCTCGTCGGCCCGGCGCGTCAGACCCTCGGCGCGCTCGCCGAGCAGCACCACCTGGTGGGCCGCCTGGCTGCGGGCCTCCTCGCGGTCGCGCAGCGCCGACTGGGCGAAGGACAGCTCGCGCTCGCACTCCAGCAGCACCAGCTTCTGGTCGTTGAGCGCGGCCTCGAGCGCGTCCAGCTCCGCCGTGACGCCCTCGCGGCGGACCGCCTCCTCCTGCCAGCGGTCGCGCGCCTCGGCTTCGCGCCGCCGCAGTCCCTCGACCCGCCCGGCGGTCAGCAACAGGTCGAGCCGCTGGACCTGGTCGCGCAGCCGCTGGTAGCGGCGTGCCTTGCCGACCTGGCGGGCCAGCGAGCGCAGCTCGCGCTCGATCTCGAAGACGATGTCGTTGAGGCGGGTGAGGTCGCCTTCGGTGGCGTCGAGCTTGGCCAGGGCCTCGCGCTTGCGGGCCTTGTACTTGGTGATGCCCGAGGCCTCCTCGAACAGGAAGCGGCGGTGTCCCGAGTTGTCCGAGAGGACGTGGTCCACCATCGAACGCTCGATGACCGAATAGGCATGGCTCCCCATCCCGGTGTCGAAGAACAGGTCGCGGATGTCCTTGAGCCGGCACGGCGTCTTGTTGAGGAAGTACTCCGAGAGTCCGGAGCGGAAGACGCGGCGCGAGATGGTGACCTCGCTGAACTCGGTGGGCAGGATGCCGCGGTCGTTCTTGAAGGTGAGGTGGACCTCGGCGAGCCCGAGGGGCTTGCGGCTCGGGGCGCCGTTGAAGATGACGTCTTCCATGGTGTCGCCGCGGAGCTGCTTGGCGCTCTGCTCGCCCATGACCCAGCGGATGGCATCCGAGACGTTGGTCTTGCCGCAGCCGTTGGGGCCGATGACGCCGGTGATGCCGTCCCCGAAGGTGAGGGCGGTCTTGTCGACGAACGACTTGAACCCCTGGAGCTCGAGCTTGTAGAGGAACATCCCTGTTCACCTCTCCGATGTCGCCTTCCCCGATGCCGGGGGGGCGGATGGGGGCCAGCGGGCCAGGCCGAGCGCCTCGGGCACTTCGGCCAACTCGTCGTCGTGGATGGTGCGTACGTCGATCCTGAACTTCCCTGTCCGGATGTAGCCGATGACCGGCGGGTCCGCGGAGCGGGCCCATCGGTCCAGCTCGTCCGCCGCCGCTTCGACCCGCGCCGTCAGGGCGGTGATCGCCTGCTCGGTCTCGGCCACCCGGCGACGGTGACCACCATCTCCGGCATGCGACGCCGGATGGCCTCGGCCAACGAGCGGGCCCGCGGCTCGAGCATCTCCGCGGTGAGCCCGAGCATCGCCAGCGCCGGAACCTCGCGCGCCGCCTGGATCGGGTCGCCGTAGGCCGGAAGCGTCGCTTCCAGCGCCGCCAGGGTCAGCTTGTCCACCCGGAGCGCCCGCGCCAGGGGATCCCTGCGCAGGCGTTCGACCAGGCGGCGCCGGCCCAGGATGAGACCGGCTTGTGTGGCCCCGAGCAACTTGTCACCGGAGAAAGTAACCAGGTCGCATCCGGCGGTCAAACTTTCTCTTACCGTGGGCTCGCGCTCGACGCCCAAGGTCCCGAGATCGGTGAGCGCACCACTGCCGAGATCCTCGAGGAGCGGGATGCGGCGCCGGCGCGTGAGACGCGCCAGCTCCTCGAGGGTCGGCCGCGTGGTGAAGCCCGAGACGCGGAAGTTGCTCGGGTGGACGCGCAGGACCGCCGCGACCTCCCGGCCGTGGCGAGCGAGCGCCCGCTCGAAGTCCCGGAGGTGGGTCCGGTTGGTGGTGCCGACCTCGACCAGCCCGGCGCCGCTCTTCTCCAGGATCTCCGGGATGCGGAACGAGCCGCCGATCTCGACCAGCTCGCCGCGCGAGACCACCACCTTGCGCCCGGCCGCCAGGGCCGAGAGCGCCAGCAGGACGGCCGCCGCGCCGTTGTTGACGACCAGCCCCGCCTCGGCCCCGGTCAGGCGGGTGAGCCAGCGCTCCACCCCGGCCCCGCGATCCCCGCGGCGTCCCGAGGCGACGTCGAACTCCACGCTGCAGTAGCCGCGCGCCACCTCGGCCACCGCCCGGCGGGCGGCCTGGCCCAGCGGCGCCCGGCCGAGATTGGTGTGCAGGACCACGCCCGTGGCGTTGATGACGCGGCGCAGCAGCGGCCGCTGGGCGGCCTCCGCCCGGGCCGCGGCCGCCGCGGCCATGGCCGGGGCCGCGGCCGGGGCGCCGCCGCCGCGGAGGCGGCCCCGCTCAGCGGCGATCTCGGCGCGTGCCGCCTCGACCACCAGGGGCCGGGGCAGGCGCTCGAGCGCCCGGGTCAGCGCGGGGAGCTGGAGCAGCGTCTCCACGGCGGGCAGGGCACGCAGGTTCCGCGAGCGGGGGGGCATGCCCGCCATTGTAACGGCGGGCGCCGGGAGGCGCGAGGCCTGCGCTGATTCCAGGGCGCTGCCCCGCCGAGGGCGTGCTCGGCCAAGTGCTCAAGCCGCTGCGAACGAGATACTCAGCAGCTCGGGACCTGCTTCACCATGCTCGATCCGGTCGGCGACGACGCGTAGGGCGAGCGCCTTCGCCCGGGCGGTCGCCTCCTTGGGCGTCCGCCCATAGGTCAGAACGCCGGCGAGCTCCGCGACTTCGGCGATCCAGCGCCCGTCACGCTCCTGCTCCAGTTCCAGGGTCAATACCATGGCCGAACTCATCGCGGGGGCGGGACTCCGGAG
>VBPB01000183.1 GCA_005893365.1 Candidatus Eiseniibacteriota bacterium | reverse complement strand
CGAGCTTGCCGCGCCGGGTCGAGAGCGAGCTCTGGCGTAGGAGACGCAGGTCAAGCGATCTCGACGCGCACCGGCGTGCCGAACAGCACCGCGGTGCCGCTCGCCTCGTCGTAGGCCCGATCGTCGGTGAGGACATTCGCGTTCACGCCCGGGTGCGCGTTCGCGACGCGCAGCCGCGACGCGGGATCGTCGTGGCCCCAGCCGTGCGGCAGCGAGACCACGCCCGGCATCAGATCGTCGGTAATCTCGACCGGCGCCACGATGCTTCCGACGCGGCTGGTCACGCGCGCGGATCCGCCGTGGACGAGTCCGATGGTGTCGGCGTCCTTCGCGCACACCTGCAGCGTGCAGCGGTCGCGGCCCTTCACGAGCGCGGGCAGGTTGTGCATGAACGAGTTGCTGTAGCGCATCGCGCGGCGGCCGATCAGCAGCATTTCGCGCGAGCGCAAGCCGGCGGAGCCGGCGCGCAGCGAGCCGGAGGCGAGCGAAGTCGTCGGGCGTGCGATCCGCGCGCGCAGCCGCGCGAGGTCGCCCGTCATCAGCGGCGGGGTGAGCTCGATCCGACCGCTTTCGGTGTCGATCACCTCGGCGAGCCGCGGCTCGAGCGGGCCGAGGTCGATGCCGTGCGGCGCGTGCTGCAGGCGCGCGAGCGTGAGGCCGTCGGGCCGGCGCCCGAAGCCGTCGCCGTGCGGGCCGATCCGCAGCAGCATGTCCACCGCGCGCACGGGTCCGATGCCGCCGTCGACCTTCGCGAAGATCTCGTCGACGGTGAGCCCTTCCCAGCGCGAGCTCGCGCTCGCGACCGCCTGCGTCGCGAGCTGGCGGAACACGAAGTCGTCGACGGCCTGCTCGGGCAGATGGCCGAGGCCGAGCACGCGCGCGGCGATCGCCGACAGCACCTGCCAGGTCTCGGGGCGGTCCGGTGCCGGCGGCACGACGGGCCACGACCACTTCGCCACGTTGCGCACCGCGAGCAGGTAGATCGCGATCTCGTAGTTCGCCTGCTCGGAGGGCGCGGGCGTGGGCAGGATCAGATGCGCGTGGCGCGTGGTCTCGTTGATGTAGAAGTCGATCGCGACCAGGAAGTCGAGCCCCGCGAACGCGCACTCGAGCTGCGCCGAGTTCGCGGCGCTGCGCAGCGGATTGGTCATCAGCAGGATCATCGCGCGCACCTGGCCCTCGCCGGGCGTGAGCATCTCCTCGCCCATCGTCGACGACGGGATCTGCCCCTCCACCTCGGGCTGGCCGCTCACGCGGCTCTTCCAGCGCGCCATCCGGAAGCCGTCGCCCCTCGGCAGCGCCGCGTCGAGCGGCGCGGCCGGCGTGGTGAACATCACGCCGCCGGTGCGGTCGAGATTGCCGGTCAGGATGTTGACGAGGTCGACCGCCCAGCTCGCGAGCGTGCCGAACTCCTGCACGCAGGTGCCGAGCCGGCCATAACACGCCGCCGACTTCGCGGCCGCGTGCTCGCGCGCGAGGCGCCGGATCTCCGCGGCGGGGATGCCACAGAAGTCCGCGACCGCTTCGGGCGCGAACTCGCGCGCGAGCGCGCGCACACCCTCGAGATCGTTCACGCGGCCTTCGGCGGCGCCGAGCGCGACGAGATCCTCGTCGAACAGCGTGTGCACGAGCGCGAGCAGGAACGCCGCATCGCTGCCGGGCCGGATGAAGTGGTGCTCGCTCGCGAGCTTCGCCGTCTCGGTGCAGCGCGGGTCGACGACGATCACCTTGCCACCGCGCGCGATCACGCCTTTGAGACGGCCCGGCGCATCGGGCATCGTCATGAGGCTGCCGTGCGAGATCGCCGGGTTCGCGCCGATGATCAAGAGATGGTCGGTGCGGTCGATGTCGGGCACGGGCACCGCCATCGGGAAGTGGCGGCCGAACATCAAACCCGTCGAGACGATCTTCGGGAGCGTGTCGATCGCGGCGGAGTTGAAGTTGCTCTTCGTCGCGAGCGCGCGCTTGAGCACGGGCCGGTACATCAGCGCGCCGAGGTCGTGCACCACGGGGTTGCCCTCGTAGGTGCCGATCGCGTCGTTGCCGTACTTCTCGCGGATCGCCGAGAGACGGATCTCGATCTCGTCGTAGGCCTCCGCCCACGAGATCTCCTGCCAGCCGTCCGCGTTGCGCCGCATCGGCTTCGTGAGGCGGTCCGGATCGTGGTGGAGCTCCTTGAGCCCGTGCGCCTTCGGGCACACGAAGCCCTTCGAGAACGGGTCGTCGGGATCGCTGCGCACGCTGCGGATCTGGTCTCCTTCGACCGTGATGGCGAGTCCGCAGGTGGCCTCGCAGAACGGGCAGACGCGGTGGACGGTGCGGAGCTCGGCCACGGGTGGGGCCTCCGGCAATGGGTGCGACCCGGTCAGCGTCGACGAGATCGGCGGCCCTGGAAAGGGCCAGTTTTCGCGGGTTCGGGGGAGCCACCCTTTGCGGGGGCCCGCCTTCGCTCGGCTTCAGTCCTTCGCCGGGGCCCGCGCTTCGCTCGGCTTTGCCTCGCTGCGCGGCCGCTTCGGGGCCTTGCGCTGCGCGCGGCCTTCGGCCGCTTGCCGGTAGCGTTCGAGGGCCGCTGCCAGCTCGCGCGCCACCCCGTCGCGCAGCGCCGCGGGCTCGAGCACGAGTGCCCCGTCGCCGAACGACAGGATCCAGGTGCGCAGCTCGTCGGTGCCGCCGACCTCCATCGCGAGCTCGATGCGGCCGCCCGGCTGCGGACTGAGCTTCTGGCTCGGGTGCCAGGTGCGCTCGGCGACATAGCCGGCCCAGCGCGACTCGAACAGGATCCGCACGCGCGCCGCGGGCTCCATGATCACTCCGAACGAGGATCCGACGTATTTTTCGAAGTCGAAGCCCGCGGCGACGGCGAAGCGGCTCGCGGTGGCCTCGATCTTGGTGATCCGGTCGACGGCGAACGTGCGCAGCTCGCCGGACTTGTGGTCGTGGCCGACGACGTAGAGCCCGCCGCTGCGGTACCAGACGCGGTACGGGTCGAGTGTGCGCGAGGAGAGGGCGCCGGTGCGGCCGGTGCGGTAGCGGATTTGCACGCTGTGCTGTGCGAGCACGGCGTCGTTGAGCGTGCGGATCGTGTCGCGCAGGTGGGCGTAGTTCTTGTGCGGGCCCGGCAGCACGCGAAACGCCGCGCCGAGCCGCGCGAGATAGTCGGCGAGCTCGGGCCCGAGCCCCGCGCGGATCTTGGCGAGCGCGGACCGGATCGAGTCGTGGAACACCGTGCCTTCGAGCACGCGCAGGAGATCCTCGCCGAATGCGAGCGCGAGGATCTCGTCGGGCGTGAACGGCACGTCGCCGAGCCGGAACGTGTCGAGGAAGCGGTAGAACACCCGGCCGTCGCGCTTCTCGCTCACCACCGGGAAGCCCGCGAGCATCAGCGCGTCGAGGTCGCGGTAGACGGTGCGGCGCACCACCTCGAGGTCGGCGGCGAGGTCGTCGAGCGCGACGCCCGCGCGGCTCTTCGCGAGGCGCTGGATCAGCTGCCATTGACGCGCGAGCTGGTCGCCCCTCACCGAAGGCCTCTCTCCCTGGGATGGTCGCGGCCGGGAGTCTACGTCAGGAGCTCGTTTCGCCTTCTCCGTGCCGGTTGACGACCTGGCGATCCTGGTCGTCGGCCCGGCCACCGAGCTGCGCAAGCCGCTTCAAGAGTTGGGGACGGTCACCGTGCGGTCGATGGCCTCCGTCATCGGCCGCGAGCCCTGACGCCCGGCGCGGGGGCCGCGCGATTTCATCGGGAGCTTAGTTAGGGCGTGGCCGTCGCCTTCTTCAGCGCCTCGCGGGCCACGTCGGAGAACGGATTCAGCTCCAGCGCGCGCCGCAGGCGGGCCGCCGCGGTCGTCCGGTCGCCCCGCGCCAGGTGGGCGAGCCCGAGGAGGATCGAGATGTGCGCCAGGGGCGGGTCCTCCGCCACGAGGCGCGCCTCTTCGGCGAGCGCTGCGTCGGTCCGTCCGAGCGCGAGCAGCGCCTCCACCCGCATGACCCGCGCGATGCAGGAGCGGCCGCTCTGGGCGATGGCGCGGTCGGCTTCGCTCAACGCCTGGTGCGCTTTCTCCCGGCTCCAGGTGCCCGGCAGGAAGAGCAGCGGATCGAGCAGGGCGTAGCCCTCCTTCGCCTGCTCGGCGTACGGGCCGTCCTCCTCGAGGTAGACGACGGCGGCGTCGTCGAAGTAGACCGGCCGCCATCCTTCGTCCGTGGCGCGAATCGCCCGTGCCGTCTTCGCCATCCCCGGCTGCGGCCATTCCAGGAAGATGAACGAGGCCTGCAGCCTCCGCAGCATCGCCTTCAGCGCGTCGGGCTTCTGCGTCGCCTCCTGGTACTCGGCGTAGAGCCGCTCGCCGTAGACGTCGTTGCGCGAGTCCATGCCGACCCGCACGCGGGGATAGAAGCGGTAGACGAGGTAGGCGCCGGCGCCGTAGGTGTTGAAGCTCGTGCCCACGACACCGCGCCGGGCGAGCTCGTCCGCGGCGCCCACCGGCACGTTGGGCCCCAGACCGAGCCCCAGCTCACGCCGCCCAAACGAAGGACCGTAGCCGTAGCCGAAGAAGGCGAACCAGCCGGCGAGGCCGAGGAGCGCCCAGGCGATGAGGTGGAGGGGCGTGCCCGCGGCGGCGTTTTTCGCGTCCGGGCGCGCGGCCGCTCGCGCCCCGCGGGTCAGGCAGAGCGTCAGCGCCGCGCTCGTGCCGGGGAGCGTGGCGAAGGCGAAATCGGTGACGTTCCGGTTCATGCGCAGCGAAAGGGCGAGGAAGGCCGCGAAGGTCAGGACGAGGAAGGTCCTGGGCCGGCTCTCCCGGGTCAGGCTCGCGATGAAGGCCGCGATCCCGAGGACGCACCAGACGACGTAGTAGCGCGCCATGTAGGTCAACCGGAAGGAGCTGCTGAAGGGGGGCTGCCATTCGAAGATCTGCTCCATGAACGCGCTGCCGGTCAGCTCGAACGGGAAGGCCAGCAGCTTGAGGCCGTAGGGATTGAGGAGGCAGCAGGGGACGAGCCCTGCCGCGAGGGCCGCCAGCCTTCCGGCTTCCCGGAGGTGGTCCGCGGAGGAAGCGGCTTCCGCCCGCTTCACGATCCAGGCGTCGATCACCTCGCCGGCCGCTGCCAGGCCGACGATCGTCGGGCCGAGCAGAAAGCTGCCGTGCAGGTTGGCCCACAGGACCTGCAGGATCGGCAGCAGATAGAAGATCTCCTTCCGGCGCGGGCCCCCGGAGCGGCGGCGAGCCAGGACCAGCATGTAGACGGCCAGCAGAAGGAAGCTGAAGATGTGCGGCCGCTCCTGCATGCGGGCGGCCGCGAGGATCATCACGAACGCGAGGCAGGGGAGGGCGACCGCCGGCAGCGCCCCTTCCGCCCGGGCGGCACGATAGAGCGTGGCGCCGATCGCCAGGGCGACGGCGCACTTGAAGAGAAGATCGCGAACAGGACGCCCGCCAGCCACTCGTGCGCGGCGAAGGGACGACCGCGCGCCAGGGCCGAATAGTCGTCGACCACGGGCACCTGGCCGGTCTCGAGGATCAGCTCTCCGGTTTTGAGGTGCAGGAAGATGTCGTTGTTGGTGATCGGCGTGACGTTGATTGCCAGGATGAGGAGCCCCAACGCGACCCAGGCGAAGCACACGCCGCTTATTTGAGGTGCCGGGCGATGAGGGCGTTGACCGCCTTGCCGTCCACACGCCCGCGGTAGCGGGCCATGAACTCCTTCATGGCGCGGCCGAGGTCCTTCTTCTCCTTGAGTCCAAGCTCGCTGACGAGCGCCGCGACCGCCCGCTCCGTCTCCTCCGGGCTCATCGCCTGCGGCAGGTAGCGCTCCACGACGCCGATCTCGGCGCGCTCCTTCGCGGCCAGGTCCTGGCGTCCGCTTTTTTCGAACTGCTCGATCGCCTCGCGCCGGGTCTTGACCGCCCTCGATCCGCCCGAGCCGAGCCAGCTGCTCCGCATCCAGCCGATCA
>VBPB01000182.1:13664-15025 GCA_005893365.1 Candidatus Eiseniibacteriota bacterium | reverse complement strand
TCGAGAGTGCGACGCGAGCGCGGCCTACACCGCTCCCTCCCGATCGTTGATCCAGTCAGCGCGTCAGCGGATCTCCGCCAGGTACGGCCCGAGCTTCGCGGTGTCGAGAAAGGTCGTCCAGCCTCCGGCGCCGGCGCAAGCCACATCTCTCTCCCAAGTCGCAAGGCGGGTGTCAGTGAAATCGACGCCTCCTCCCGTGGGGAATGTCGATCTTGCGCTCGCTCGTTCGTCTTCACAGCAAGTCATTCGAAGCGCGGAGGGACAGCGATGATCACCGTCTATGTGTTCGGCAACGCACCTGTTCCGGTCCGGAACATCACGCGCGACCTGCGCGCGCTGTGGGCGCTCGAGGAGTCGGGGCTTCCCTACCGCCTGCAGCCACTCGATTTCGCGCGCGGCGAGCTGAAGCGGCCCGCTTATGCTCGGCTCAATCCGTTCGGCCAGATTCCGTCGATCGACGACGACGGGTTCACGCTGTTCGAGTCGGCCGCAATCGTCCTCTACGTCGCCGAGAAGGCGGGCAAGCTGCTGCCCGAAACTCACGAGGGACGCACGCGCGCGACACAATGGGCGTTCGCCGCCGTCAACACGGTCGAGCCCCCGATCGCCGAGCTATTCGCGATCGACAACTTCTTCACCGATCAGCCCTGGGCCCGACAGCGCCGGCCGGCCGTCGTCGAGCAGGTGAAGAAGCGCCTCGCGACTCTGGAAGCCGAGCTCGCGCAGCGACCCTACGTGATCGGCCACGAGTTCGGCGCACCCGACATCCTGATGGCGACGGTGTTGCGCCTCGTCCAGCAGCCCGATCTGCTCGATGCGGTGCCGAACGTCGGCGCCTATCTCGCGCGCTGCGAGTCGCGCCCCGCCTGGAGGAAGGTCCTCGCGGAGCACCAGCAGCGCCTCGCGGCCTGACGTCATGTGCCCGGTACCGGTGAGGAGTGGGATCTCGAGTGCGAAGTGCGCCAGATGGAAGAGCCGTTCGAGAACGCTCGCACCACCGCCGCCTGATGCCGGGCGTCAGGAAGCTGCCGCGTCGGGTAGGGCGAGCCGTCCTTGTGGACATAGCCGCCGTCCGCAGTGAAGCGCATGTCGATGTCGGGATAGTCTCCGCCCTTCGGCTCGCCCCCGCTCATCACGACGAACACGCAGTCAGCGTCGCTTCGGTTCTGGACGTGGTGGCCGTTGCCGTCGTTCTTGGGGAAGGCGACGCAATCGCCGGGCTTCAGCTCATGCGCGCCGGCGTCGTCGACGAGCACGCCCTCGCCCGCCAGCATCACCAGGAACTCGTCCTCGCCGATGTGCCAGTGGCGCTGCGCCGACCAGGCGCCGGGCTTCAGCGTGACGTGGCTGACTCCGAAGTG
>VBPB01000182.1:13025-13515 GCA_005893365.1 Candidatus Eiseniibacteriota bacterium | reverse complement strand
GGCGGATCCTCCTCTCCCTTCTTCAGCTGATAGGGGTCCGGATCAGCCTGGCCGAATAACCTCTTTCAACAGGCGCTCGAAGACCAAGGTGCCACAGGCGGGGTCCCGATGTGCGCTGTCCCAGAAGAGCCAGCGCAGGATGTCGGCATGTCCGCGGGAGTCGGACGGCGGAGGCCGCGCTACAGCACGTGGCTGCGCCGACACCGGCTGGTCTTTTTCTTTGGTTCGGCACCGCGCTCAGAGATGACAGCGAGCTACCACGGCAGGAGGGCGAAGCCTGACGAGTCCTCGACCTTGAATTCGTGCGGCGTATTCGCGAGCGCGACGAGCTGGTCGGCCCAGTCGTGCATCGACTCGCGCGCGTGGCCGTACCAGGTGATCGACTGCAGGTCGACGACCCGCATCTTCGCCTGCTCGCGATCCGCGAACATGATCACCACGGGTCCGTCTGGACCGATTCGGACGCGCCCCTCCATTGCCGTCCAACCGC
>VBPB01000182.1:5632-12947 GCA_005893365.1 Candidatus Eiseniibacteriota bacterium | reverse complement strand
GCTCGGTGATTGCGAGCTCGAGGACCAGCGTCTGGTCATCCGGCGCATCCACGATCGCGAACTGGTTCGTGGGAGATTTGCGAAACGCGTCGATCACGATCGATTGGAACTCGCGGGCGATCCCTTTGAGATCGTCCTCCACCTCGAACTCGCGGAGATTGACTTTGGCCCAAGTGCTGCGGGCGAGAGCGTGGTCGGTGTTCACGGATGCCACGGCGAGCCGGTGATAGTCGCGGACGTGAAAACCGTCCTCGATCCACAGTCGGTGGAACGGGGCTCGCTCGCGGTGCTCCGCCATGCGCTCCGGCGTCGGCAGAAAGCCCGAGTCGGGAGCCGGCCCCGCCTTGAGCACCGAGGTCGCCAGGGAGCAGCCGCTGGAGCAGACGATTGCGAAGACGAGTGCGAGCAGGAGCCTTCGTCGCACGGCACGATCAGCGCCGGAATTCTCCGCCCGACTCACCTGCAGCTCAGCCGTCGCGGCGACGGCACGGGTGCAATCGAGGTCGCGCCCAGGCCGCTCATCCGAGCTTCCGACGCACGACGAGCACCGACTGCATCGATGTCGCGACCACGCGCGTCGCCACGCTTCCGACCAGCGAGCTGTCCATCGGCCCGCGGTGACCGTGCGCGCCGACGGCGATCAGCGTCGCCCCCAGCTCGGAGGCTGCGTTCACGAGCTTGTCCCACGGCGCGCCGCGACGTTACCCTTCGGCAGACAAGGTAACACTCGATGCCGTCGGGAGAGCCATTCCCCGATATTCCCTGTTCCGGCCCAATTACTGTAATTCCCTGACATCGGTTGCAGCGGGCATGCTCATTGCATCGCATTTGGGCAACAAAGGCCGCATGGAGTCGACGATGGCGATCACAAGACGGGTAACCGCGCGGTTTCACAAGCGCGCGAGGACGGCGTCCCTAACTGGCGCGTCGCCGTCCAGCGTCCCTCGGGAAGAACCCGACGGGCGCAATTTGCCGATGATTGAAACTCGTTCGAGCCTCGTGGCCACGCGCGCGCAGACCTCCCGGCCCACGCACGCGCCGACCTCGAGATCGATCGGCCTCTCCGCGTACCTGCGTGATGCGCGCGCTCGCGCCGAGGAGATCCTCCGGCAGCACCCGCGTCACGACGGACGTACCGGCTCGACGTGCCAGCCCTGCTCTGTCGCATACCCTTGCGACGCAGTGCGGGCCGCCGAGGATGTGATCGCAATCACCGCAAAGCTCTACCTCGGTCGGCCCCTCTCGAGCAAAGCTCTTCTCGAGCTGATGACCGACCTGGTCGATCTCGGCGCCACAGACACAGTTCGCGAGGATCCCAAGGCTGAGCCGCCGGCACCGCGTGCGGAGTACCGCCCGGGATCTGCTGGGCTGACGCCGCACTAACACCGCGCCCACGGGGACTACCTCGGGGTCGCGTGTGCTGGCGCTCGGTGGACTCGACCCGCGCGCGCGTCAGCGCCGACCGCGTGCTGCGCTTCCTGCGCGGCGACGCCGCCGCGGGAACGCCCGCGCGCAGCAAGGTGCGGGCCGGTCTCGGGGATTTCGCGCGCGCCATCGGCAACGTGGCACGCCGCGGCGCGAAGACGCCGCGCGGCTAGCGGCCGAGTCGGGGAAGAGCCGCCGCTAGAGCACTGCCTCCGGCGCCTTGCATCCGGCGGGGCCGCCCGGGCGTAGTTGTCGATACGCGCCCGTTGGCACACGCCGGTCGGCGTTTGCGCCGGAGGAAAGATGAACTCCCTGTCGTCCGTGGCATCCATCCTCGCCGCCTTCTTTGCCATCAGCGCCTCGGCGGCGCCGCAATCTGCCCCCCATACGCTCGACCGCCTCACCCGCCCGCACTTCGCCCGGGGAAGCAAGACGGCCGATAACAAGGTGAGCAGCTGGCTGAGGGCCGCGCAGCGAAGGTTGGGACCGTCCGCCGGCCCGCTCGTCCTGGCCGACCCGCCGCGCTCGCCCGAGGGCCAGTTGCTGGTGTATGTGGACTGCAACCCGTTGGGCGTCGAGCAGATCGAGGCGTTGCACCAAGCCGGCTTGACCGTGGAGGGCGTCGACTTCCGTCTGGGCCGCGTCCGCGGCAGCATCGATGACGTCCTGCTCGACCGGGTCGCCGAGTTCTCGTGGGTGCACGCGGTGCGTCCGGTCGACCCGGCCGTCGTGCGCGTCGGGAGGGCCACGACCGAAGGGGACTCAGAGGGGGAGGCTGACCTGCTACGCGTCCAGGGCCTCGATGGCCGCGGCGTGGTCGTCGGTGTCATCTCCGACGGCATCGACCACGTGGCGGACGCGCAGCGGACCGCCGACCTGCCCAACGTGACGGTTCCGAGCGGCGGCTGCCGCCGCGGTAGCGGCGACGAGGGCACGGCCCTGCTCGAGATCGTGCACGACATCGCCCCGGGCGCTCAGCTGCTCTTTGCTGGCCCAACGGACAGCTTCGAGATGATCCAGGCGGTGCAATGCCTCACGGCCGCGGGTGCCGACGTGATCGTCGACGATCTGGGGTTCTTCGGCGAGCCGTACTTCCAGGACGGCCCGGTCGCCCACTCGTCGGCCGGCAACGAGGCGAGGCAGCACCTCGAGCAGGACTTCGTCGCCACGCCGAACTCGACGCTGCACGACTTCGCCGGGGGCGCCGGCGACAACACGAACACGGTCGTCGTGCCGCCGGGCGGCACCCTCACCTGCATCCTGCAGTGGAACGACCCGTTCGGCGCCTCCGCCAACGATTACGACCTCTTCCTTCTCGACCAGAACCTGAATGTCGTCGCGGTGAGCAATGACCCTCAGGTCGGCGCCCAGGATCCGATCGAGGCGATATCGGTGTCGAACCTGAGCAACGCGAACGCTCTCGCCAACCTCGTCATCGATCGCTTCGGGCAGAGCGCGGCGCGGCGGCTCGAGGTCTTTTGTCTTGGGGCCAGCTCGCTCGAGCACGTGACACCCACCGGCAGCATCATCGGCCATCCGGCGCTCGACGAGGTGGTGAGCGTCGCCGCGATCGACGCCGCCGACCCGGGTCTGGACCAGGTCGAGTCGTTCAGCTCGCGCGGACCGGCGCGCGTCGACTTTCCGGCTCGCGTGGACCGGGCCAAGCCGGATCTGGCCGGCTTCGACGGGGTGTCGATCTCGAATGCGGGGGGCTTCCCGGCATGCCCGCCGTTCTGCGCATTCTTCGGCACGTCGGCGGCCTCGCCCCACACGGCCGGCGTGGCCGCGTTGCTCCTCCAGAAGAATCCATCGCTGACGCCCCTCGCGGTTCAGGTCGCGCTACGCAAAGGTGCCGTCGACATCGGGGCGGTGGGCTTCGACACTGCCAGCGGCTTCGGACGACTCGACGCGGTCGCCTCGAGCCTGCCCGAGCCGGGGGCGACGATGCAACTGATCGCCGGCGCGGCCACGCTGCTCGCGATCGGTTCGAGGCGCGCACGTCGGGCACCCGCACGTTCTCCGAGGTGACGGTCCGTCGCCCCGATGACCATTCCCTCGGAGCGGGGCAAGGCAGGCGGGCTTGAGCTCAGCGCTCGCGCGCTCCCGGATGGAGATAGCCCGGGTACAGGAAGATCCTGCGCTGGCGAGCCAGTACCGGGAGCGCCTCCTTCTCCGATACCGTTGCGCACGGGTCTCCGCAAACAAAGACCTCGCCCGATTTCTGGTAGGTGCCGATCCATCCTACGAGACCGTCCTCGTCGCGGGCGAACTGCAGGACGGGGCGTGACTCGGGGTCTACCACCTCGATGGCGCTCGAGTCCGCGTTGAAATCGTACGCGAGACCCGGAAAGACGTAGAGGCGCGAGTTCTTCAGCTGCGCCACGACGTTACTTCCACCTCGATCGCGGATCTCGCCGGACAGGTAGAAGGCTCCCTCCGGCGAACGGTCGATCTCGTAGTCGGAGTCGCCGAGCGTAAGCTTGTCATGGGATACTTTTCCGTAACTAACCGAACCGATCAAGACCCTCTCGTCTGGCTGCAGGCTGGGGATCTCGAAGCGCCGTGTCGGGTGCGCGGCCTCGTTTGTCGCCTCCTCCAAAGATCGGACTGCTTCACGCGTCCACTGCTGACCTCGAAGGGCGATGAACCAGGTCGCGTTGACGCCGACGAACAACGCGATCACCGTAGAGAGCCCGATCTCAGGCCACGGTTGGTGATGCCAGCAGAACCGCGTCCAGCCGAATCGGCGGGCGTTGCACGGATTCCGATCATTCGTCAACGAGGAGCACAGTCGTTCAGGGTTGCTCAAAGTCGAGATCTCCACTTGGCCGCGCACGGCGCGGAGCTGACGCTCATCGTGCTTGCAGCCTCTCTCCCACGGCGACAGCGACGGCTGTCACGGCATCATCGAGCGCTTTTCCCATCGCCGTCGCCGTCGCAGCCGGCGTCTCATTCGCGATCGGCGCCTCGGCGCTGAACGTGCGATCGATGAGACGAAACCGTTCGATGTCGATCAGCTTGACCGCGAGCGACACGGCCGCCACTCGAGCCGGCGCCTGCACCTCCTCGAACGCAACGACCTCGACGCGGAGTACCGCCGCGCCGGGTCGGTCGGCGAGACGGACGCCAGGCGTCGCGCGGAGCGCGCTCTCGAGCGCGCGCTCGACGTAGCTCGCCGGCAGATCGCTCCAGCGTCGCTGCTCGTACAACCCGTACTCGACCGCCGAAGCGCGCCATACGATGCGCTCACGCAGCAGAGGCGTTCCCTGCACGGGACGGAGACGAAGCGGGACGCCGGTGACAACGGACGGCGCCACGCTCGGGGCGTCGAGGGCGGCGGACTCGGGACGGAAGAACCGCGGCGCGGGCGCGTCCCGGAACAGGCAACCGGACGCGAGGAACGCGATTCCGATCCATCCCGCGCGCATCAAGGCTCCTGCGCGGGGATCGGCCCGTCGGCCCGCGATCCACGAAGCAGCGCGCTCGGATCCCGGTCGAGCGAATCCGACAGAGCACGCACTGCCTCGAGCGTCTCGCGCAGCGCGACGAGGCTCGCGGCCAGCTCCTCGCGCGTGTCACCCACCCCCGCCGCCGCCTCGCCGACCTGGCCCGACGCGCTCCGCAGCGAAGCGGTCGTCGTGCCGAGCTGCGCTTCCTCGAGCGCTCGCTCGAGCCGGGAGGCGGTGCTCCGGAGCTGGACGAGGAGCGTGTGGAACGCGCCGTCGTCCGCCTTGAGCGTTGCAGTCAATCCGTCGACCGACGCGAGCGTCTCGCGGAGGCCGACGAGCGTCTCTGTGGCCTGGTCCTCGACTGCGGGAAGCTTGTTCAAGATCTCGAGGGCCGAGTCTTCGACACTCTTCAGCGTCGAAGGCGCCGACGGGACGTAGTTCCAGGGCGGCTCGAACGGGAGCGGCGGCGGCGGGTGGCGCACGGGGTCGAAGAAGTCCGTCTGGAGGAAGCGGTTCCCTGTGATCCCGACGGAGGCGAGCTGAACGCGGAGGTTCGGGTGGATGAAAGCCTGGCCACGCTGCGGTACCTCGAGGCCGAGGCGCTTCAGGGCGTCGACGAAGATGTCCGAGGTGACCTGCACATGGCGCCCGTCGGGAGCGACCGTGAGGTCCTTCACGGTGCCGACGGTCACGCCGCGCCACTTGACCGGTGAGCCCACGTCGAGTCCCTGCACGGATTCGTCGAAGTAGCTGATCGCCTCGAACGACTCGCGTTTGAAGCGCTGCGCTCCGATCCAGAACGCAACCGCCACCATCGTCGCGAGCGCCGCGACGACGAAGAGCCCGAGCTTCCAGTGGCTGGTCGCGGTCGTCGCCACGTCAGGCCAGCCGGCGGTTGAAGAAGGAACGGACGCGCGGGTCGGGGCTTCCATCGCGGAGCTCGAGCGGCCGTCCGCGTGCAATGATGCCGCGCGCGTCGCGATCGACCAGGATGCACTCGCAGGCAACCGCGAAGATGCTCGCGAGCTCGTGGGTGACGAGCACCGTGGTCACGCCCAGGCTGCGGTTCAGGGTCAGGATCAGCTCGTCCAGCTCCACCGAGCGGATGGGATCGAGCCCGGCCGACGGCTCGTCGAGGAACAGCAGCGGCGGATCGAGCGCCAGTGCGCGCGCGATGCCAGCTCGCTTCTTCATGCCGCCGGAAACCTCGGCGGGGAGGTGGTTTTCGAAGCCCTCCAGGCCCACGAGCCGGAGCTTCGCGCGCACGATGACATCGATCGCATTGGCGTCGAGGTCGCTCCACTTCCGAAGCGGAAGCGCGACGTTCTCGGCGAGTGTCATCGACCCGAA
The DNA here is from genome assembly GCA_005893365.1 of Candidatus Eiseniibacteriota bacterium. GTDB lineage: Bacteria > Eisenbacteria > RBG-16-71-46 > RBG-16-71-46 > RBG-16-71-46 > WS-11. The sequence continues at coordinate 6,723 of VBPB01000182.1, read as the reverse complement.
CAGCGCACCGGACTGGAACAACACCCCGAAGCGCGGCGGTCCCAGCACCTGGGCCGGAGGCGCGCCGCCGACCAGGACGCGGCCGGCGAGCGGCAGGTCCAGACCGATCAGGTTCCGGAGCAGCGTGGACTTCCCGCTGCCACTGCCGCCGAGGATCGCGAACACCTCGCCGTTCGGCACCGCGAAATCGAGATCCTCGAGGATCACCGTCTCGCCGTATCCGATCGAGAGACGCTCGACCGCGATCATCGGGGGCTCACCCTCCGAACGCATTGAACACCAGCGTGAAGATCGCGTCGAGCACCACGATCGCAAACAGGCTCGTCACGACAGCCGAGGTCGTCGAGCGCCCCACGCCTTCGGCGCCGCCCGACGTGGCCAGCCCCCGCGCGCAGGCGATCAGCGCGATGTTCGCGCCGAAGAAGACGGTCTTGAGGATGCCGGAGAACACGTCCCAAGCTTGAACTGCATCTCGCGTCTCCACGAGGTATGCCGCGAAAGTTATGTCGAGGCGCAGCAGCGCGACGAGCAGCCCGCCGGCGATGGCGGCGACGTCGGCGAGGATCGTCAGCAGCGGGAGGACGAGCACGAGTGCGATCACGCGCGGGAAGACCAGGAAGTGGTAGGGGTCGAGGCCGAGCGTGCGCAACGCATCGATCTCCTCGTCGACCCGCATCGTTCCGAGCTCGGCCGAGAAGGCCGCGCCGGACCGGCCCGCGACGATGATCGCGGTCATGAGCGGCGCCAGCTCGCGCGTCACGGAGAGGCCGACCAGGTCGGCGACGAAGATGTTCGCGCCGAACTGCGAGAGCTGGATCGCCGCCTGGAACCCCGTAACGAGCCCGACCAGGAAGTTCAGCATCAGCACGATCGGTAGCCCGTCGGCACCGGCGCGCTCGACCAGTCGCGATACGTCCGCCCAGTTCACCGAGCGCGGACGGCGGATTGCTTGCGCGCCCGCGAGCACCATGTCGCCGACGAAGTCGAGTGCGCGGCTCTCCCCGAAGATCGCGAGCGTCTCGCGCCCGATCTGATCGAGGATTCCGACCCGGCTAGGCGGAAGCTTCTGGCTCGGCTGCCGTTCATGCGCG
>VBPB01000182.1:0-5612 GCA_005893365.1 Candidatus Eiseniibacteriota bacterium | reverse complement strand
CGGCCAGCTCATGGCGCAGATCGAGGAAGAGCGCCGCCGCCGCTCCGTCGAGATGTTCGACCGCGGCGAGATCGAGCTCGGTGCGCGCGCCCGGTGGACGCGCGAGCTGGCCCACCCTCTCCCATGACTGGAAACACTCTCGGAACCGAAGTTCTCCCGCAAAGCGCAGCGTCACGAGCCCACTCTCGTGCTCGATGCGCTCCACGCGGTAGCCCGGTCCGCTCATTTCCGTCATGGACTGTTAATAACGGGCGGCGACGCGCCAGGTCAAGCAAGCGCTGCGATCGGAGCCGTGTCCCCATCCCTCACCACACAGTTGCACCCGAACGATTGTTCTGCGGGCCGAAGAATGCAGTCCATCGAATCGGAAATGAACGCGACTCGGCTGTGAATGCGGACCGAGAATCCGTACGCAGTAGGCCACCATCACGCGTCCGCATGCGGGCGGAAGAGCCGTTTGCTTCTGATCGTCTCCGCAACGGTCGGCGGGACCAACCTCTCCCACGATGGATCGTCCTTCTCGATCAGTGCGAGGACCTCCTGCGTGCTAATCGAGAGATAAGACTCCTCGAAGGATCGAATCGGTACGATGTGGCCGTCCACACCGGCGAAGACAGGACCGGAGAGTTTGATCATGTCGATCTCGACGCGCTCGCGTGAGAGGTCATCCATCAACGACCCGATCAGGTGCTCGGGAGGTGCGTGCTCGTAGAACGCGGCGTGGATCAGGTTGACCCCGAGGATGCCGAGCGCTTCGCGCTCGTGTTCGGCCGTTCGGTCGAGGAGATGGGCGTGAATGATCACCTCGGACGGCTGCTCCCGGGGGTGCGCCTGGAACCGGATGCCGAGCCAGCCGCGGCCGTTCTGGGCGGTTTGGAAGCGCCGCGTGGCGACAGTGTTCGCGAAGGCGAAGAAGCACTTGCTTTCCCCTCGTCTGCCTCCGAGCTGCTCGACGAGCTGTGCGAACTCCACTTCCAACATTGCCTCGAGGCGCTGGCGGCTCACATAGCGCTCCGCGGCGCCATACACCCCGTCGCTGATCGCCATGTCGTACGCGGAGATCGTCTTGGCGACCGTTCCCGCGGCGCTGCCCACGGAGAAGAACCAGCGCGCGACTTCCTGGCCGCCGCCGATCTCGGCGAACGTCCCGTACGCTCGCGCATCGAGGTTGAGCGCCAGCGCCTTCTGTCGCGTGGTGGGAGTTTTCACGCTGGTCGCGCAGACCGAGACGCCTCCAGCCTACCGTTACGTCAGCGTCGAGGGGCCGGTCACGTCGGTGCGCCCTGCAACGCTCGATGGCGACCGCCGCCCGATGGCGCGGCGCTACCTCGGCGTGGAGCTCGGGGATCGCTTCGTCGAGAGCGGGGCCGAGGGCGAGGAGAACGAGGTGTTCACGATGCGCCCCGAGCGCTGGCGCACCGTCGACTACACAAAGCTGCCCGGCGGCTTCTGAGCAGACGGGGGAGAATTGGTACCACGTCTCGCGCGGAATGTGGATCTGACGTGGATCCGATGACTCGGCCAATATCGCGGGCTGCCGCCCGATATCCGCGGAACGATCGGTTCCGATAGGAGATGACGATGGAACTCTACGCATCGCCGATGGCCTGTTCGCTGGCTTCGCACATCACGGCACTCGAGGCCGATTTGCCGGTGTCGATCCGATACGTCGATACCAAGGCGAAGAAGACCGACGATGGAAAGGATTACCTTTCGATCGCGCCGAACGGTTACGTACCGGCGCTGCGCCTGGCGGGCGGCCAGCTGCTCAACGAAGGACCGTCAGTGCTGCAATACCTCGCCGACCAGAAGCCGGAGAAGAAGCTGGCGCCACCGTGGGGCACGATCGAGCGCTATCAGCTGATCGACACGCTCAACTATCTCTCGACCGAGGTACACAAGCACATCTTTCATCCGCTGTTCGCGGCCAGCACGACGGATGCGGCCAAGCAAGCGCACATGGCCGAGCTCGCCGCTGCACTCGACTACATCGCCCGCCGTCTCGGGGATCGCGAGTATCTCGTGGGCGCAGACTTCACCGTCGCCGACGCCTATCTGTTCGTGATGCTCACCTGGGCGCTGTATGTCGGCGCCGACTTGAAGCGCTGGCCGACCCTTGCGGCCCATCACCAACGCGTCATGGCGCGCCCGGCTGTGGCGAAGGCGTTCGCCGAGGAGATGGAAGAGCGAAAGCGCCGCGCGGCGTGAGGTCTGAGGCGCGAGCTTGACCAGTCGTGTCGCGCGCGCTCAAGGCGCGGTGACCGGAGCCGGGGCGGGCGGCTCGCCCGGTGCGGTGAGCACCTGCCACGAGCCGCCGAGCGCCTTGTAGACCGCGATCAGCGACACGCTCACGTCGGTCTGGCTCTGCGCGAGGAGTTCCTGCGCCTCGAGCAGGCGCCGCTCCGCGTCGAGCACCTGGAGGAAGTTCGAGGCTCCGTCCTCGTAGCGAAGACGCGCGAGCTCGGCGGCCTCGCGACTCGCGCGTTCGGACTCGGCGAGCGAGCGCTCGCGTTCGAGCGACTTGCCGTAGTCGACGAGCGCGTTCTCGGCATCCTCGAGTGCGAGCAGGACGGTCTTCTCGTAGCGCGCGAGCGCAGCGTCGGTGCGCGCGTCGGCCTGGCCTATGCGCGCGTAGACGCGGCCGAGGTCGAAGGCGGCCCACTGGAGGCGCGGGCCGAACGCGTAGTTGCCTGCGCCGCCGCTCGAGAGTCCCGAGAAGCTGTCCGCGGCGACGCCGACCGACCCGACGAACAGGACGCGCGGGAAGAGGTCGGCGACCTGGACACCGATCCGCGCCGTCGCGCCCGCGACGTCTCGCTCGGCGGCGCGGACGTCGGCGCGGCGGCGCAGCAGGCCCGCGGGATCACCGATTGCAATCTCGCCCGGGCAGCGCGGAATCGGCTCGCGCACCTCGAGCTCCGGAATCAGCTCGGTCGGAAGGCGGCCGGTGAGCACGCCCAGGCGGTGGATCGACGAGCGGATCGTGGACTCGATCAGCGGGATCTGCGCCCGCGTGCGCTCGAGCTGCGCCTTCGCCTGCGCGGTGTCGAGCTCCGTGCCGCGGCCCTCTTCGAGGAGCGCGTTGGTCAGGTCGAGCGTCGCGGCCTGGTTCTCCGCGTTGCGCGTCGCAACCAGCAGCTGCTCCTGGAGCCCGCGCAGCTCGACGTAGGCGCGGCCGACCTCCGCGGTGACCGTCACCACGACGTCGCGGAGCGTCTCTTCCTCGCGCCCGATGTCGTCGTTCGCCGCCTCGACCTCGCGCCGGATGCGGCCCCAGACGTCGACCTCCCAGGTCGCGTCGAAGCCCGCGTCGAACAGGTCGAAGGTGGGCGATGCTCCGCCCGCGTCGATCTCGCTGAGCCGGACCCGCTGGTAGCCGGCCCTCGCCGGCACGATCGGCAGGAGCGCGAGCTTCGTCTCGAGCCGCGCCGCGCGCGCCTCGTTCAGGTTGGCGAGCGCGATCCGCACGTCGTAGTTCTGCGCAATCGCCTCGTGCACGAGGCGGTCGAGCCGCTCGTCGCCGAAGCTCTCCCACCAGGCGGCCTCGACGTCGCCCGGGCCGAGCGCGGGCGAGTCGGCGCCCGCGAAGGCCGGCGGAACCTCGCGCTCCGGGCGCACGAAGTCGGGGCCCACCGCGCAGGCGGACGCGCACGCGGATAGCGCGAGGGCGAGGAGCGCACGCCTCACGGCCGGCGCCAACGGTCGGTCAGATTGCGCACCGTCCAGTAGAAGATCGGCGTGAGGAAGAGACCGAAGAAGGTCACGCCGATCATGCCCGCGAAGACGGCGGTGCCGAGCGCCTGCCGCATCTCCGCGCCGGCGCCGGAGGCGGTCACGAGCGGAACCACTCCGAGGATGAACGCGAAGGAAGTCATGAGGATCGGGCGAAGGCGCAGCCGACACGCCTCGAGGATCGCGTCGCGCCGCGCGAGGCCCGCGCGCTCGCGTGCGCTCGCGAACTCGACGATCAAGATCGCGTTCTTCGCGGCGAGCCCGACCAGAACGATCAGGCCGATCTGCGTGAGCAGGTTGTTGTCCTGGCCGCGGATCGTGACGCCGAGCATCGCGAAGAGCAGGCACATCGGGACGATCAGGATGATCGCGAACGGCAGCGCCCAGCTCTCGAACTGCGCGGAGAGCGTCAGGAAGACGAAGAGCACGGAGAGCGCGAAGACGTACGCCGCCGTGTTCCCGGTCAGGAGCTCCTGGTACGCCAGGTCGGTCCACGCGATGCCGAAGCCGGCCGGAAGCGTCTCGTCCGCGACGCGCGTCAGGGCCGCGAGCGCGGTGCCGGAGCTGACCCCGGGCCGCGAGTCGCCGTTGATCTCGGCCGCAGGGTAGAGGTTGTAGCGGACGACGCGGTCGGGCCCGATGATCCGCTTCAGATCGACGACTGCGCCGAGCGACACCATCTCGCCCCCGCGGTTCCGGGTCTTGAAGCGCGCGACGGCGCGCTCGTCCGCGCGGAACTCCGTATCGGCCTGCGCGCGCACCTGGAAGGTGCGCCCCAGGTAGTTGAAGTCGTTCACGTAGATCGACCCGAGGTAGATCTGGAGCGCCTCGAAGACGTTGCCGAGCGGGACGTCCATCTTCTTCGCGCGCGTCCGGTCGATGTCGGCGTAGAGCTGCGGCGTGCTCGCGCGGAACGTCGTGAAGAGGCCGCGAAGCGCCGGGTCGGCGTTGCCAGCCGCGACGAGCGCGTCGGTCGCGCTCTGGAGCGCTGCCGAGCCCTGCGACGCCCGGTCCTGCACGTAGAGCTTGAAGCCGCCCGCGGTGCCGAGCCCGCGCACCGGCGGCGGGGCGATCACCGTGACGAAGCCCTCCTGCACGGCGGAGAACTTCTCGTTGAGCTCGGCGATGAGTTTCGGCGCGCGCCGGCCGCTCTTGTCCCGCTCCTCGAACGGCGTGAGGCCGATGAAGATCGCGGCCGCGTTCGCGGCGTTCGCGCGCGTCGCACCCGAGAAGCCCACGAACTCGACCGCGTAGGTGACACCCTCGACCCCGAGCGCGATCTCCGCGGCCTGGCGGACCACGGCGTCGGTGCGTTCGAGCGACGCGCCGTCGGGAAGCTGGATCACGGTGATCAGGTAGCCCTGGTCCTGCGCGGGGATGAACCCGGTCGGCACGCTCCGGAACAACAGGATCGTCGCAGCGAGGAGCGCGGCGTACACCGCGAGCGCGAGCCCGGTGCGGCGCAGAAGCCCTCCGGCGGCGGAGACGTAGCGCGCCGTCGCGGCCGCGAAGGCGCGGTTGAACTGGCCGAAGAAGCCGCCGAGCAGACGGTTCCAGAGCCGCGTGAACGCGTCCGCCGGCTCGCCGTGGTCGTGGCCGCGCATCAGCACGGCGGCGAGCGCGGGCGAAAGCGTGAGCGAGACGAAGAGCGAGAGGACCGTGGAGACCGCGATCGTGACGGCGAACTGGCGGAAGAACTGCCCGGAGATGCCGGCGACGAACGCGCTCGGAATGAACACTGCGCACAGCACGAGGCTCGCGGCCACGACCGCGCCGCCCACCTCGGACATCGCGCGCCGCGCGGCTTCGACCGGCGCGAGGCCCTCCGAGAGCGCGCGCTCGACGTTCTCGACGACGACGATCGCGTCGTCGACCACGAT
>VBPB01000193.1:8496-10283 GCA_005893365.1 Candidatus Eiseniibacteriota bacterium | reverse complement strand
CCGCTGCTTCGCCGAGCGCATCTTCGACCTCTGCCGCGAGGTGGCGCCGGCGATCGAGTGCCACCTCGACGAGGCCTACTGCGACCTCACGGGCACCGGGCGCCTGCACGGCGATCCGCGGGTGGCGGGGCAGCACCTCAAGCAGCGGATCCGCGCGGCCACCGGGCTCGGCGTCACCTGCGGCATCGGGCCCAACCGGATGCTCGCCAAGCTCATCGGCAAGACGGTGAAGCCGGACGGGCTCGCCCGCATCACGGCGGCCGAGGCCGACGCGTTCCTGCGCGACCGGCCGATCGAGCAGCTCGCGGGCGTGGGGCACGCGCACGCCCGCACGTTGCGCTCGATGAACCTGCGCACCATCGGCGACCTGCGCTCGCTCCCGGTCGACGTGCTGGAGGCGCTGTTCGGCGTGAACGGACGACGGCTCCACGAGCGCTGCCGCGGCCACGACACCGCGGCGGTGACCGAGCGCGAGATCCCGCTGTCGATCGCGCGCGAGACCTCGTTCCACCGCCACACCGCCGACCGCGCCGAGATCGACGGCATGCTGGAGTACCTGGCCGGCCGCGCGTGCCGTGCCGCACGCGAACTGGACATCAAGCCACGCACCATCGCCGTGCGGCTCCGCTACGCGGACGGCGAGATGGCGGAGCAGGCGCGCTCGCTGGCGCATCCGTCGGACGCCGACCCGGTGGTGCTGGAACTGGCGCTGGCGCTGCTCGGGCGGCTCTTCACGCGCCGCGTGGCGCTGCACGCGCTCGGGCTCACCCTCTCCAACTTCGCCTCGCGCCTGGCCGAGCAGGGTTCGCTGTTCGACGAGCGCGAGGCGGGCCGCCGCGCCGCGCTGTTCCAGGCGTTCGACGGCGTGCGCCGGACGTTCGGCCACGGCGTGCTCGTGTCGGGGCGGGCACTCCACCTCAAGGGTCGGCTGGAGGAGGACCGCCACGGGTTCGTCCTGCGGACGCCGTCGCTCACGAAGTAGCACTCCCCACTCCGGCTGCCCGGCCGGCCCCACCTCCCGCGAAAGGAGCCTCGCCATGAAGCCCTCGGCGTTCCTCGGACTGCGCACCGTCGTCTACCAGGTCACCGACCTGGGCAAGGCGAAGGCCTGGTACGGCTCGCTGCTCGGCGTCGAGCCCTACTTCGACCAGCCGTTCTACGTGGGCTTCAACGTCGGCGGCTTCGAGCTGGGGCTGCACCCGGCGCAGCCGGGACACGCGCCGGGTCCGGCCGGGGCGGTCGCGTACTGGGGCGTCGAGCACCTGACCACGGCCTGGCCGCGGGCGCTCGGGCTCGGGGCTCAAGTCGTGAGCGCGCCGCAGGACGTGGGCGACGGCATCCAGGTGGCGACGCTCAAGGACCCGTTCGGGAACCTGCTGGGCGGGATCGAGAACCGCCACTTTCCCAACACGGCGTAGTCGCGGGGCGTGCCGTGAGCTCGCACGCGGGTGGGCCAGCGCAAGCGGCGGGAGGACGGACCGGGGGCGCTCCGGGGCAGTCCGCAGGCGGGCGTAGCCAGGGACTGGCGGAGCCCGCCGAGGACGAGCGAGGCGGAGCCGGGAGGGCGGAGCCGGGCGCTGCCCCGGAGCGCCCCCGGTCCGTCCTCCCGCCGCTCCCGGCTACGCCACCCGCCTCATGCGCCATCGCCGCGCGGCCGATAACCAAGCACCATGTCCCTGTCCTCGCGCCTGCCACCGCCGCGTCCGTCATCTGCTCCGCCGGCGGGGCCCTCCCGCGCGCCGTCCGCGCCGCGGGCGCCGGCGCCGGTCCAGGACGGGCCGCCGCCC
>VBPB01000193.1:0-8380 GCA_005893365.1 Candidatus Eiseniibacteriota bacterium | reverse complement strand
GCCGCTGCTGCGGCCGCGCCACCGCGCCGAGGCGCTGTGCTTCGCGCTCGCCACCCCGCCACCGTTCACGCCGCCGATGCCGGTCGAGCCGGGTGCGGCGATCGTGCGCGGGCGCTTCGGCGCCGCGACGCCGGCGGCGATCGCGCTGCGCGAGGCGATGCACTTCGACGACCCGATGGTGACCTCCGAGCGCACCGAGCGCGTCGGCGATTTCGACGTGACGACGCTGTGGCTGCGGGTGCCGGGCGACCCGAGCGCGCGCCACTGGCTGGTCGCGGGCTGGATGGAGGGCACCGACCTCGCCGTGTGCACCTTCCGCTTCCACGGGATCACCGACGACCTGACGCCCGACGAGCAACGCTGGGGCGACGCGCTGCTGGCGCGCGTCCTGGTGCGCGAGAACTTCCAGGCCGGAGCACTCCCCGCGGTGCGATTGCGCGGGAGCCGCGACGGCACGCTGCCGGTCTTCGGGCCGAGGTCGAGCGGGTAGGACTCTCGGAGGCCGGGGCGGAGGGGCGCAGGGCCGTTCGGGGCAGCGCTCGGCTCCGCCGTCCCGGCTCCGCCTCGCTCGTCCTCGACGGGCTCCGCCAATCCCTNNCCTGCGCCCCTCCGCCCCGGAGCCTGGAGCTCCGCGCTCCCCGGCTCCCCCACCCCGGCGTCCGATCGACCTACCCCGGTGCCGCGCCTCCGGGCCGGCGCTCGAGGCACATGAGCGTCTGCATGCCGCGCGCGCAGAGCGTGCGCGCGCCCGCCTTGATCACCTCGACCTCGAGGTCGCAGACCGTGAGCGTGTGCCCCGCCCGGACCACCTGCCCGCTCGCCACCAGCCGCTCGCCGTCGGCGGGCGCCAGGAGGTTCATCTTGTACTCGACGCTCAGCACGGACGAGCCCGCGGGCATGAGCGTGTAGGCGGCGTAGCCGCCGGCGCTGTCGGCGACCGTGCCGACGATGCCGGCGTGGATGAACCCGTGCTGCTGCGTGAGGTCCTCGCGAAACGGCAGCTCGATCTCGACGCGCCCGGGCTCCACCCCCGCCAGCACGGCGCCGATCAGGTGCATCGCCTTCTGCCGCGCGAAGCTCTCCCGCACGCGCGTCTCGAACGCCGGGTCTTTCGGGACGAAGGTCATGAGATCCGCGGACGGTAGCACGCCATGAGCGCCTTCGTCCCGCTGCGCGTGCGCTCGCACGGCTCGTTGCTCTACGGCATGGCCTCGCCCGAGGCGCTGGTCGAGCGCGCGTCGGCGCTCGGGTACGGCGCGCTGGCGCTGACCGACCGCGACAACCTCTACCTGGCGATCCGCTTCTACCAGAAGGCGCGCGCCGAGGGGCTGACCCCGCTGCTCGGCGCCGAGCTGGGCGCGGCCCCGCACGCGGCCCTGCTGCTGCCGCTCGACCGGCGCGGCTACGCGAACCTGTGCCGCCTGCTCACGCTCCGGCACCTCGATCCCGGGTTCGACGCCATCACCGCGCTGGCCGAGTTGGGGTGCGGCGCGCACGTCATCGTCGAGTCGCCGGGGCTCGCGGCCTCGCTGCTGGCCGCCGGCGTCCCCGCCGCGCGCGGCGCCTTGGGCGGGGCGCGCGGCGCCGATCAGGCCGGCGGGCTGTGGCTCGGCGTGCGCGGCCTCCCGGCCGAGCGCCCGCGGCTGGCCGAGCGGGCGGCCGCCGCGCGCCGGCTCGGCGTCCCGCTGGTGGCGACCGGCGACTGCGTGATGCTGGCGCCCGCCGACCACCCGGCGCACCGCGCCGCGGTCGCCGCCGCGGCGGGCGAGCTGATCGAGCGCCTGCCGCCCGGGGCGTGCGCGGCACCCGAGGCGTGGCTCGCCGCGCCGGCGGAGTGGGCGCGGCGCGTGCGGGCGGTGTGCGCGGGCGGCGGCGTGCCCGAGGCGGCCGACGAGGCACTGGCCAACAACGCGGCACTCGCCGAGCGCTGCCGGCTCACGCTCGAGCTGGGCACGCCCATCTTCCCGCGCGCCCCGGTGCCCGAGGGCGAGACCGGCCCGGGCTACCTGCTGCGGCTCGGGCTCGAAGGCGTGCGCCGCCGCTACGGCGCGGCCCCGGGCTCGACCTGCCACGGGCTCGGGCCCCGAGGCCGCGCCGCCCGCGCCCGGGCCGCGCGCCGGCTGCGCCACGAGCTCGACCTCATCCAGCGGCTCGGCTTCACCGATTACTTCCTGCTGGTCGCCGACATCGTGAACTTCGCGCGCGCCCGCGGCATCCCCACCGTGGGCCGCGGCTCGGGCGCCGGCTCGATCGTGGCCTACGCGCTCGGCATCACCAACGTGGACCCGCTGCGCTACGGGCTCTACTTCGAGCGCTTCCTGCACCCGCAGCGCCGCGACTGCCCGGACCTCGACATCGACCTGTGCTGGCGGCGGCGCGACGAGGTCATCCAGCACGTCTACGACACCTACGGCGCCGACCGCGTGGCGATGATCTCGACCCACGCCACGCTGGGGGCGCGCTCGGCGTTCCGGGAGACCGCCAAGGCGCTGGGGGTCTCGCACGCGCGCGTGAACGCGCTGGCCAAGCGCGTGCCGCGCGAGCTGGAGGCGCCCTACGTCGACCGCCTGGCGGGCGCCCCCGAAGCCCGCGGCGTGGACTGGCGCGAACCGCCGCTGCCCGAGGCCCTGCGCCTGGCCGAGCGCCTGGACGGGGCGCTCCGGCATCTGTCCATCCACTGCGGCGGGGTGGTGATCGGCGACCGCCCGCTCACCGCCTACACGCCGCTCGAGCGCGCGGCCAAGGGCATCGTCGTCAGCCAGTTCGAGATGCGCGCCATCGAGGCCATCGGCCTGGTCAAGATGGATCTGCTCGGCAACCGTGCGCTCACCACCATCGGCGAGTGCGTCTCGCTGGTGCGCGAGCACCGCGGCCTCGCGGTGGACGTCGAGCGCCTCCCCGACCCCGAGCCCGCGACGGCGGCGCGGCTTGCGACCGGCGACACGCTCAACTGCTTCCAGCTCGAATCGCCGGCGATGCGACACCTGCTGCGCATGCTCGAGGCGCGCACGCTGTACGAGACCATCGCCGCCGTGGCGCTGGTGCGCCCCGGGCCCGCCGAGAGCGGCATGAAGGAAGCGTTCTGCCGCCGCCGCCGCGGCCTCGAGCCGGCGGTGTTCCTCCACCCGCGGCTCGAGCCGGTGCTGCGCGCCACCCACGGCGTGATGCTCTACGAGGAGGACGTGATGTGCGTCGCCGCCTCGCTCGCCGGTCTGTCGCTGGCCGAGGGCGACCAGTTGCGCCGCGCGATCGGCGCCGCGCGCGGCGACGGCGAGTTCCGCGCGCTCGAGGCGGGCTTCGTGGCGCAGGCGGTGCGCAGCTCGCGTCCGGGCGACCCGGTGGACGCCGCGACCGCGCGCGCGGTGTGGCGCGAGCTCACCCGCTTCGCGGCGTACGCGTTCTGCAAGGCGCACGCGGCCGGCTACGGCACGCTCGCCTACCAGTGCACCTGGCTCAAGGCGCACTTCCCGACCGAGTTCGCGGTCGGCATCCTCAACCACCACGCCGGCATGTACGCCACCTGGGTGCACGTCGAGGACCTGCGCCGCTGCGGCGTCGTCTTCCGCGCGCCATGCGTGATGCGCTCGGCCTGGGAGACGACGCTGGAGTTGGAGCCGGGGGCTGAAACTACCGAGCCAGATGCGGGGGCGGGCGGGAGGGCGGAAGGCTTGCCCCGGGCACGCTCCGCTCGGCATCCTGCCTCGCTGCGCTACCCCGAGGCTCGCTCCGCCAGTCCCTGGCTCCCGCTCGCCTCGGACGTACCCGGGTCAAGCCTTCCGCCCTCCCGCCCGCTTGCCTTGCAAATGCTCGAGGCAGCCGTCGCGCGCGTCGAGCCGGGGCAACCCTCCCGCCCGCCGGCGCCCGCCGTCCGCGTTGGCCTGGGGCGCGTGTTCGGGCTCGCCGAGGCGACCGGGGCGCGCATCGTGGCCGCGCGCGGCGACCGGCCGTTCCGGTCGCTCGCCGACTTCCTCGACCGCGCGCGCCCGACCCTGCCCGAGGTCGAGTCCCTCATCCTGGCGGGGGCACTCGACGCGACCGGACGCTCGCGTCCCTCGCTCCTGCTGGAAGCGCGGGCCGGCGCCCGGGCGTGGTCGGCGCCGCGTGCGCAGGCGGCGGCGCCGGCCGGCGTTCCGGGCGGGCGACGGGCCACGCCGCTCATCGAGATCGAGCCGGTCGCGGCGTTCGCGACCCCCGCCCTGCCCGAGTTCGACCTGGCCGCGCGCGTGCGCGGCGAGGCGCAGGCGACCGGGCTCTGGTTCAGCGGCCACCCGCTCGACGCGGTGCCCGCTGCGGCGCGCCGCGGCACCGTGCCGGCGGCGGCGCTGGCCGACCACGTCGGCCAGCGCGTGGCGGTCGTCGGCCTGCCGTGCGCCTACCGTCGCGTCGAGACCAAGCAGGGCCAGCGGATGCTGTTCATGACGCTGGCCGACGAGAGCGGCCTCGCCGAGTGCGTCTTCTTCCCCGACGCCTACCGGGCGCACGGGGCCGCGGCGCACGGCGAGATCGTCCGCGCCGAGGGGCGCGTGGACGACACGCTCGGCGCGGTGACGCTCACGGTCGAGCGGGCGACCGCGGTCAGCGAGCGACCGGCGGCCCACGGCGGCTAGGCGTTACATCTCGGAACGCCCGCGCCGGGGCCGGGATACCCCCGTCCGCCGCGAGGCCGCGATGCAGGTGACCGCCCAAATTCTTCCCGTTGACGCCGCGCGGGACCGGAACAACACTGGGATTGGACGTCGCGGGTGCTGACAGACCCCGACGCCTATTCGAGCCCACGGACTGAGTGGGTGCGGCCGAGCGCGGGACCTTTACGGGGGACCGCCGGCCGGAAGATGCATGACGCCGACGGCGAGTGGGGAGCCTTCCCAGCGTAACGTTGCGAGAAGGCCATCTCTACCCGACGTCGGCCGTTTATTGCCCGCGGTCGGCCCCGCGCGCGAGCACGCCGCGCCGCGAAGGCCCGTCGCCACGCCTCGCGGCCGCTACCCGGCGCCGCCCCCCGCCCGCCGCTTGATCTTGGCGGTGCGCACCAGCAGGTCCCACGAGGCGCCGACCGCGTTCCCGAGCAGCATGCCGAAGGCGCCCATCACGTAGAGCAGCGCCTCGGGGGCGCGCAGGACCATCAGCGCGGCCCCGATCGCGACGATCGCGGCGTAGCCGATGAGCGTCGGGATCAGGCGCCGGCGGAAGAGGGTCTTGGGGAAGTCCGGGTGATCCGTGGTCCCCGTGCGCAGTTGCCGCAGCGTCATCGCCGCGAAGATCGCTCCGATCATCATCATCTCCGCCCCCGTCACCCTCATGCTCTGCGCCGGCATCAGCAGCATGAGGGACATCGTCAGCACCATCACGAACGAGAACAGGATGGCTCGGGCGAGCCCGAGCAGGTGCTCGCGCGACTCGTGGATGAGCGCCTCGATGTGGAGCGAGATCGCGACGAACAGGAGCCCAGCCAGTGTCACCGCGGCCGTGCCGGTCATGAGGAAGAAGTCGCGCCAACCCTCCAGGAACCGGACCCACTCCTCGTGCCGCGTCTGGGCGACCCGGGCGGCGACGACGCCCGAGTCGGCGTGGCTCGCGCCGTGGTGGAGGAACGGCAGCGCGAGCGTCACCAGGTCGATCATGCGGGCGGCGGCGTCACAGCCCCAGCTCGGCGCTGATGCCGCGCATCGCCTCGAGCACGAAGGCGATGTGCGGGTCGAGCTCCACGCCCAGCTCCGCGGCGCCGGTGACGATGTCGTCGCGGTTCACGTTGCGGGCGAAGTCGGCGCGCTTGAGCTTCTTGCGCACCGAGGCGACCTCGACCTGATCGAGACGCTTCTCAGGCAGGATGAGCGCGCAGGCGACCAGGAAGCCGCACAGCTCGTCGCAGGCGTAGAGCGTCTTCGCCATCTCGGTGTCGCGCGGCACGCCGCTGTGCACCGCGTGCCCCAGCACCGCCCGGCACACGTCCTCCGGCCAGCCCTTGGCGCGCAGCACTAGGACTCCCTTCATGGGGTGGCGTTCCAGGTCGGGATGCCGTTCCCAGTCGAAGTCGTGGATGAGCCCGGTCAGGCCCCAACGCTCCTCGTCGCCGCCGCGGGCCCGCGCGTAGGCGCGCATCGCGGCCTCGACCGCGTAGCAGTGCTTGCGGGCGCAGCGAGGCAGGATGCCGAGCGGAGCGTGCCCGGGGCAACGCTACCCGTCCTCCCGACGGCGGCCCGCCTAGGCACCAGCGCGTCACGCCGGCTTGTTCTCGAAGAACTTCCGGTTCTTCTCGGTGAACGACTGCCACTTCTCGGGCACCCCGTTGTCGGGGAAGATGGCCTGCACGGGACAGGCGGCCTCGCAGGCCTGGCAGTCGATGCACTCGTCGGGGTGGATGTAGTACATGTCCTCGCCCTCGTAGATGCAGTTCACGGGGCAGACCTCGACGCAGGACTTGTCCTTGACGCCGATGCACGGTTCGGCGATGACGAAAGTCATGGATCTCCTCCGGTCGCGCGGGGCGGGCGGGGGTCGAACCGCCGCGCCGGCCTGACCGCGGCGGCAACCCCATGAGGCTACCACCGCCGCGACCAGCCGGCGGCGAGTCTAGGGGAGCGCACCGGCCACGCGCAAGGCGCGGCACCCCACGAGGGCCCGGGGCGCGCCGGCCGGGCGCGGTGCGCGCCACACCGGTGGGCGCCACACCTTGACCGCCCCCACGGCGCCCGATAGGGTTCCGTGCTCCCGAGCCCCAGGACCCTCATGACCAGCGCCCCTCCCGACCTCTCGCGCCTTCGCATCGACCGCTCCGAGCCCGCCCGACCCTCCTCCGGCGGTCGCGGCCGCGGCCTGGCGATCGGCGTGATCCTGGTGCTGATCGCCCTCGCGGCGCTCGCGTGGGTGCGCTGGGCACCCCGGGTGCGCGACGTGGACGCGGCGACCGCCTCGGCGACCGGCGGCGGCACGGCGTCGGCCGCCGGCATCAGCGCCAACGGCTACGTGGTGGCGCGCACCAAGGCCTCGGTCTCGGCCAAGGTGTTCGGCCGGCTCGCCACGCTGAGCGTGGCGGAGGGCTCGGTGGTGACGCGCGGTGCGGTGATCGCGCGGCTCGAGAACGACGACTACCGCGCCGCCGTGGACGCCGCCGCGGCGCGTCGGAGCCAGCTCGAGATCGAGCGCGACCAGGCGGCCCGCGACCTCGCCCGCGAGCACCACTCGCTCGAGGCGCAGGTCGAGAGCGCCAAGGCACAGCTCGAGGTGGCGCGCGCCAACCTCGAGAACACGCTGGTCCGCGCGCCCTTCGACGGCACCGTGCTGCGCAAGGACGCCGAGGTGGGCGAGATCGTGGCCCCGTCGGCCGCGGGCGGCGGGCTCACCCGCACCGCCATCGTCACCATGGCCGACCTCCACACGCTCGAGGTCGAGGTGGACGTGAACGAGGCCTACATCGCGCAGGTGCGGAACGGCCAGGCGGCGCGCATCACGCTCGACGCCTACCCGGACACCTCGTTCGCGGGGCGCGTGCGGCAGGTCGTGCCGACCGCCGACCGCCAGAAGGCCACCGTGCAGGTCAAGGTCGCGATCTTGGACCGCGACCCGCGGATCCTGCCGGAGATGGGCGCCAAGGTCGTGTTCGTGCGCGAGGAGGGCGCGGCGGTCGCCGCCGCCCCGGTGCGCGTGATGGCGCCAGGGGCCGCGGTCGTGCAGGGCCCGGGCGGCGCCCGGGTGTGGGTGATCGTGGACGGCCGCGTCACGGCGCGGTCGGTGGACGTGGGCCCGGCGCGCGGGGATCAGGTGGAGATCCGCGGCGGGCTCTCGGGCGGCGAAAGCCTGGTGCTGGGCGCCCCGCCCGGATTGAAAGACGGCACGCGCGTGCGCGTGCGCGGCAGTTGACCGGAGGTCCCATGGCGCTGGTGGACGTGAAGGGTGTGCGCAAGGTGTACCGACGCGACACGCAGGAGGTGCCGGTCTTGGACGGCCTGTCGCTGCGCATCGAGGAAGGTGACTTCGTCGCCCTCATGGGTCCATCGGGGAGCGGCAAGACGACGCTGCTCAACCTGATCGGCGGCATCGACCAGCCGACCTCGGGCGAGGTGACCGTGAAGGGCGACGCGATCGGCCACCTCTCGGCACGCCAGCTCGCGCGCTGGCGTTCGCGTCACATCGGCTTCGTGTTCCAACTCTACAACCTGATCCCGGTGCTGACCGCACTCCAGAACGTGGAGCTGCCGCTGCTGCTGGTCAAGATGAGCGGCAAGGAGCGGTTGGAGCGGGCCAAGCACGCCCTCGAGATCGTCGGGCTCGGCGATCGCGTGCAGCACTTCCCCCGCCAGCTCTCGGGCGGTCAGGAGCAGCGGGTGGCCATCGCGCGCGCGCTGGTGACCGATCCGACCCTGCTGCTCGCCGACGAGCCGAC
>VBPB01000192.1:12715-14912 GCA_005893365.1 Candidatus Eiseniibacteriota bacterium | reverse complement strand
CGCCGTCAGGGCGAGGAGTGCGGCGGTGAAAAGGAGGAGCGGTCTCGTCATCGTGTGCCTCACCAAGGCTGGGGTCTCGGCCGCCACGGGCCGATGTCCTGATCGCCGGTCACGCTTGGCTAGCGAGAACCACCGCGCGGGTTGAGAGGATACGCCCCTTCGCGGGCCAGGGGCGCGTCCATTCGAAGCAACATGCCCCGGGGCATGTAGGTGTCGCCAAACACCAGGGCCGTCCGCGGTGGCCGGCCCGTCGTCCAGCCCGCCGCCGACCGCCGCGCCGGGTCATCCGGATGCCGCCAGGCGCGCCGGCCGCGCGTCTTTGACAGCCCCCAGGCCCACCATTAGACTCCGTCCCCGCATCTCCTTCGGGGCGGGGCGCAAGTCCCCACCGGCGGTAAAGCCCGCGAGCGGAGGCGCCTGGCGCCCGGGACCAACCTCCCGGGTGGGCGACGATCCAGCCAGCGCCTGCCGCAGATCCGGTGAGATTCCGGAGCCGACCGTATAGTCGGGATGGAAGAAGGAGGGGACCCGGTATTGGCCCGGGTCCTTCTGGCGTCGTCCTTTCGCCCCGTGGTGCCGCTTCGGCCACGGGGCTTTTTCACAGGGGCATGGCGGCTCGGACCAGCGAGGATGACCGGCGGTTCATGGCGCGCGCGCTGCGTCTGGCGGAGCGCGGCCGGGGACGCGTGAATCCCAATCCCGTGGTGGGGGCGCTGGTCGTGCGCGCCGGTCGCGTGGTCGGCGAGGGCTGGCACAAGGCCTTGGGCGAGCCGCACGCCGAGGCGATGGCGCTCGACCGGGCCGGCGCGCGGGCGCGCGGCGCCACGCTCTACGTGACGCTCGAGCCCTGCGCCCACCAGGGGCGCACGCCGCCATGCGTGGACGCGGTGATCCGCGCCGGCATCCGGCGCTGCGTGGTCGCGGTGCGCGACCCGCACCGCATCGTGGACGGACGCGGCTTGAGACGGCTCCGGGCGGCCGGCATCCGGGTGGAGGTCGGCTTGATGGAGGGCGAGGTGCGCCGTCAGCTCGCGGGCTACCTGCTCACCCACACCCACGGCCGGCCGCGCGTGACGCTCAAGCTCGCGGTCTCGCTCGACGGCCGCATCGCACCGGCCGGCGGCTTCGCCCGCCGCGGCGACGGGCGCTGGCTCACCGGGCCACCGGCGCGACGCGCGGCGCATCGGCTGCGGGCACTCGCCGACGCGGTGGTGATCGGGGCGGGGACGGCGCGCGCCGACGACCCGCGGCTCACCGCGCGCGGCGTCTCGGCACGGCGCCAGCCGCTGCGCGTCGTGTGCGACACGCGGCTTACGCTGCCGCCGCGGCTCCGGCTGCTGCGGCCCGGCACGGTCGTGGCCTGCGCCCGCCCGGCGCCGGCCCGGCGGGCGCGCGCGCTGGAGGCGCGCGGGGTGCGGGTGTGGCGCCTGCCGGCGAGTACTGCGGGCGTGTCGCCGCGCGCCCTGCTGCGCCGGCTCGCGCGCGAGGGCTGCCACGACGTGCTGCTCGAGGGCGGCGCGGCGCTCGCCACCTCGTGGCTCGAGGCGGGCGTGGTGGACCGCATCCTGTTGTTCGTGGCGCCGACGGTGGTCGGCGCCGGCGGGCTGGCCTGGCCGGGGCGGCTGCCGCGCGCCTGGCGGGGCGAGATGACCGGGGTGGTCCCGGTGGGGAAGGACGTGGGCGTCATGGTGGAGGTGGGCGGCTGATGTTCACCGGACTGGTCGAGGAGATGGGGGAGGTCCTCAGCATCGAGGAGCGTGCTCCCGGGCGACGGTTCTGGGTCGGGGCGCGCGAGGTGCTGGCCGACACGCGGATCGGCGACAGCCTGTCGGTGAGCGGCTGCTGCCTCACGGTGGTGGCGCGCGAGGCCGACCGCTTCGCGGTCGAGGCGGTGCCCGAGACGCTCGCCCGCACCACGCTCGGCGAGTGGCGGGTCGGGGAGCGGGTCAATCTGGAGCGGGCGATGCGGCTCGACCAGCGTCTGGGGGGGCATCTGGTGCAAGGACACGTGGACGGAGTGGGCCGGGTGACGGGGGTGGCGCGCGAGGGGGACGGCCGGCGCCTCACGCTCGAGGTGCCGGAGGCGCTCGGCCGCTTCGTCGCCGAGAAGGGCTCGCTGGCGGTGGACGGCGTGAGCCTGACCGTGGCGCGCGCGGGCGCGGGGGTCACCGGCTGCGAGATCGCGCTCATCCCGCAC
>VBPB01000192.1:0-12699 GCA_005893365.1 Candidatus Eiseniibacteriota bacterium | reverse complement strand
GACTGCTGGACGACGGCGCGGTCGCGAGGAGGCCGGCATGAAGCGGCGGACCAGGCGCCCGCCTCGTCGCCCCACTCAACGCACGACTCAACGCACCACCCGACGCGCAACCCAACGCGCCACCCGACGCACGACTCAACGCACCACTCAACGCGCCACCCGTCGCGCCACTCAACGCACCACCCCGCGCGCGACCGCTCAACGCACCACTCAACGCACCACGCGCCGCGCGCGGCCGGCCGTGAACGGGCGCGACCCGGTGTTCATCACGGTCGAGGAGTCGCTGCGCCGCATCCGCGCCGGCAAGATGATCGTGGTGGTCGACGACGCCCGGCGCGAGAACGAGGGCGACTTGGTGTTCGCGGCCGAGAAGGCGACGCCCGAGACCGTCAACTTCGCGCTCAAGCACGGGCGCGGCATCCTGTGCGCGCCGATGTCGCCCGAGATCGCCGAGCGGCTGGGCCTGCGGCTCATGGTCAGCGAGAACAGCTCGCGCTTCGGCACGCCGTTCACCGAGTCGGTGGACGCCCGCCGCGGCACCTCGACCGGGACCTCGGCCTTCGACCGCGCCCGCACCCTGCGCGCCCTGGCCTCGCCGCGTACGCGCTCGACCGACCTGGTGCGCCCCGGCCACATCTTCCCGCTGCGCGCGGTGCCGGGCGGCGTGCTGCGCCGGGCCGGCCACACCGAGGCGGCGCCGGACCTGTGCGAGCTGGCCGGGCTCCGGCCGGTGGGCGGCCTGTGCGAGATCCTGACCGAGACCGGGCGCATGGCGCGGATCCCGCAGCTCGTGCGCTTCGCCAGGCGTCACGGCCTCGGCATCCTCACCATCGGCGACCTGATCGCCTGGCGCCGCCGCCGCGAGGTGCTGGTCGAGCGGGTGGTGCAGGTGCCGCTGCCGACACCCGAGGGCGACTTCACGCTCCACCTCTACCAGTGCAAGCTGGAAGGCGACCATCACCTGGCGCTGGTGAAGGGCCGGCTCAAGGGCGGCGGACCGGTGCTGGTCCGCGTCCACTCGCAGTGCCTGACCGGCGACGTGCTGGGCTCGCAGCGCTGCGACTGCGGCGAGCAGCTCCATGCCGCGCTGCGCGCCATCGCCAGGCGCGGGCGCGGCGTGCTGCTCTACCTGCGCCAGGAGGGGCGCGGGATCGGGCTCGCCGCCAAGCTCAAGGCCTACGCGCTTCAGGACCAGGGGCTCGACACGGTGGAGGCGAACGTCCGGCTCGGGTACCCTGCCGACCTGCGCGACTACGGCATCGGGGCCCAGATCCTGGCGGACCTCGGGGTGCGGGAGATCGAGCTGCTCACCAACAACCCGAGGAAGCTGATCGGGCTCGAGGCGCACGGGCTCTCGATCGTGCGGCGCGTGCCGATCCGGATCAAGCCCACCGCGCACAACCGCCGCTACCTGGCGACCAAACGGGACAAGCTCGGGCACCTGCTCGATCTCAAGCTGGGGGAGACCTGATGGCCGCCGAGGTGAAGCCCGGGCACGACGCGCATGGCCACCGGTACTGCCTGGTGGCCTCGCGGTTCAACGAACCCTACGTGCGCCGCCTGGTGGACGCCGCGCGCGAGACGCTCGAACTTAGGGGTGCGGCGGCGGCCGACGTCGAGGTGATGTGGGTGCCGGGCTCCTTCGAGCTGCCGCTCGGCTGCCGCTGGGCGGCGCGCTCGGGACGCTACGACGCGGTCCTGGCGTTCGGCGTGGTCATCCGCGGCGAGACCGAGCACTTCCGGCTGGTGGCCGAGAGCGCGTCCCAAGGCCTGATGCGCGTGGGGCTCGAGACCGGCGTGCCGGTGCTGAACGGCCTGCTGGCGGCGCACGACGCGGCCCAGGTGGCGGCGCGCACCGGGGGTGCGATCGGCAACCGCGGCGCCGAGGTGGCGCTGGCCGCGGTGCAGATGGCGGCGCTGCGCCGGCAGCTGGAGGCGCGATGACCGCCCCGACCCCGACGGCGCGGCGGCGGGCGCGCGAGGTCGCCTTCCGGCTCGCCTACCAGGCGGACGTGATGGCCGAGCCCCTCGCCGCCCAACCCCTGGACGAAGGCGGGGAGGGGCGGCTGAGCGAGGATCAGAAGGCGCTGGTGGATGACGTGCTGGCGGTGCTGCGCGGCCGCGGCGACGAGGTGGACGACCGCATCCGGCAGGCGGCGCAGCACTGGGAGCTGGAGCGGCTCGCCGCCACCGACCGCTCCGTGCTGCGCATCGCCATCGCCGAGCTGATCGGTCGGCCCGGGACGCCGGTGCGCGTCGTGCTGGATGAGGCGATCGAGATCGCCAGGCGGTACGGTGGTGAGGAGTCAGGTCGGTTCGTCAACGGTGTCCTCGACCGCGCCGCGCGCCCATCGTGTCCGACATCCACGGCAACCTGGAGGCGCTCGAGGCGGTGCTCGCCGACATCGCCCCGCATCGTCCGGCCAGCATCGTCTGCCTGGGCGACTTCGTGGGCTACGGCGCCTCGCCCAACGAGTGCATCGACCGGCTGCGCCCGATGATCGAGCACGCGGTGGTGGGCAATCACGACCTGGCGGCGATCGGCAAGCTGCGCCTCACCTACTTCAACTCCAACGCGGCGGCGGCGGCGACCTGGACCGAGACCACGCTCACCCCCGAGAACCGCGAGTTCCTGGCGAACCTCCCGTTCTCGGTGCGGTGGCGCGATGCGCTGCTGGTGCACGCCTCGCCCGCCGAGCCCGAGAACTGGCACTACGTGCTCTCGCCGGTCGAGGCGCGCGTCGAGATGGACGCGTTCCAGGAGACGGTGTGCTTCATCGGCCACTCGCACTACCCCGGCGTGTTCGACCGCCACGAGGACCGCGTGCGCTACACGCGCACGCCCGAGGTCCGGCTCGAGAAGGGGCACCGCTATCTGGTCAACGTGGCCAGCGTGGGCCAGCCGCGCGACGGTGACCCGCGCGCCGGCTATCTGCTCTACGACGACCTCGAGCGCGTGCTGCGCCACGTCCGGCTCGAGTACGACCTGGCGGGCGCGATGAAGCGCATCGTCGACGCGGGGCTGCCGCGCTTCCTGGCCGACCGACTGCAGTGGGGCGAGTAGCGGTGGCGCGGGCGTCCACGCTCCACCACTGGGAATCCTACTGGCGTGGCCATCCGCGCATCGAGGAGACCTACTCGACCGGGGATCGGCTCAAGCGCGAGATCCTGAGCGACGGCGCGGTCGCGGGCCAGGCCGTGCTCGAGGTGGGCGCGGGCTCGGGCCGCGACACGCTCGGGCTGGTGCGGGCGGGGGCCACCGGGGTCGTGCTCGACTACTCGCCGGCCTCGCTCGCCCTGGTGCGCGAGCAGGCCCAGGCCCAGGGGCTCACCGTGCACCTGGTGCGGGCCGACGCCCTGGCGATGCCGTTCCGCGAGGGCGCCTTCGCGGTGGTGTTCCATCAGGGCCTGCTCGAGCACTTCCGCGACCCGATGCCGCTGCTGCGCGAGAACGCGCGCGTGACGCGCCACGGCGGGCGGGTGGTCGTCGACGTGCCGCAGACCGTGCATCCGTACACGCTCATGAAGCAGATGCTGATCGCGTTCGACGCCTGGTTCGCCGGCTGGGAGACGCAGTTCACGCCGGGTGCCCTCGAGGCGCGGCTGCGCGAGGCGGGGCTCACGGTGCGGCGCACCTACGGCGACTGGATGGTGCCCGCGCTCTGGTACCGCGTGCTGCGCGAGGGGCTCAAGCGCACGCTGGGCGTGCGCCTGCCGCTCGAGCCGCGCGGTCCCAAGGCGTGGGAGCGGGGCTGGCGCGCCTGGCGCGGCTGGCTCGCCCGCCGCCGCTGGGCGCTCTACACCTGCCACGTCATCGGCACCGTGGCCGAGAGGCCGTGAGCGGCGCCGGGCCGGTCGCGGACGGCGGACGGCGCGGGGACGGGGCGAGGGCGGCACCCTCCGTCGCGGCCGGGACGGCCCCGCACCTGCTGGCGATCAACTTCCGCGACATGGCCCATCCCGAGGCCGGCGGCGCCGAGCTGCACCTGGAGCAGATCCTGCTCGAAGCGGTGGCCCGCGGCTGGCGCGTCACCTGGCTCGCGAGCGGCTTCCCGGGCGGGGTGCCGGAGTCCGAGCATCGCGGCATCCGCGTGCTGCGGCGCGGCGCCTGGTGGAACTTCAACGGGGTGGTGCCCGGGGTCCTCAGGCGCGAGCTCGCCGCCCCGCCGCCCGACCTGGTGGTCGAGGACATCAACAAGGTCCCATGCCTCACGCCCTGGTGGACGCGATCCAAGGTGGCGGCGATCGTGCCCCACCTCTTCGGCACCGCGGCCTTCGCCGAGGCCGCCGCCCCGGTGGCGCTCTACGTCGTGGCCTTGGAGGCGCTCATCCCCTGGGTGTACCGGCGCTCCCGGTTCGTGGTCATCTCCGAGAGCACGCGCGACGACCTGATCGCCCGCGGCATCGCGGCGGGCCGGATCACCGTGGTGCACTGCGGGCTCGACCACGACGTCTATCGCACCGACCCGACGGTGGCCAAGCACGCGCGGCCCACCATCCTGTTCGTGGGCCGGCTGCGCCGCTACAAGGGTCTCGACTGGGTCATGCGCGCACTCCCCGCCGTGCTTGGGCGCGTGCCCGGGGCGCGGCTGCAGGTGATCGGCGACGGCCCGTTCGAGTCCCAACTCCGTCGCGCCGCGGACCGCCTGGGCGTCGCGGCGGCGGTCGAGTTCCTCGGGTTCCTCCCGCGCGCGGAGAAAGTTCGGCGGATGCAGGAGGCGTGGGTGGTGGTGCAGCCGTCGCCCAAGGAGGGCTGGGGGCTCACCGTCGTCGAGGCGGGAGCCTGCGGCACCGCGGTGGTGGCCGCCGACAGCCCGGGCCTGCGCGACTCGGTGCGCCGCGACGAGACCGGGCTGCTGGTCCCCTTCGGCGACGACGCGCGCCTGGCCGACGCGCTGGCGCGCGTGCTCGCGGACCCGGCCCTGCGCGCGCGCCTGGCCGCGGCCGGGCGCCATTGGGCCGAGCGCTTCTCCTGGCCGGCGTGCGGCCGCGCGTCGCTCGACGCCCTCGGGGTGGGCGGGCGGGCGTGAGCGCGCGCGAGGGCGGGGCGCTGGGGCCCAAGCACGCGCTGCTGGTGGGCGCCAAGGCGCTGGTCAGCCTCGGGCTGCTGCTGTTCCTGTTCCGGCGCATCCCGCTCGACCAGTTCGCCACCGCCGTGCGCGGCGTGCGCTACGAGTGGCTGACGGCAGCGTGGGGGCTGCTGTTCGCCAGCAACCTGCTCGGGGCCTGGCAGTGGAGCCGGCTGCTCCACGTGGTGGAGACCCGCATCCCGTTCTGGAAGGTGTGCGCCTACTACCACGTGGGACTGTTCTTCAACAACTTCCTGCCCGCCGGCATCGGCGGCGACATCGCGCGCGTCGCCGACGCCTCGCGCCACGGCCCCACCAAGACCGCGGCGTTCTCGGCGGTGCTCATGGACCGCATCCTCGGCACCGTCGCCATCGCCTCGCTCGCCCTGGTCACGACCCTGCCGGCCATCGACCGCTTCCACCTCACGCTCGTCTACCTCGCGGTGGTGGCGTTCTTCGCCATCAGCGTCACGCTGCTGTGGGCGGTGTTCCACCCGGCGTCGCTGCCGGCCTGCGAGCGCGCGCTCAAGCGGGTGGGGCTCGGCCGGCTGGGGCCCCACCTCGACGACCTGGCGATGCGCATCGCCGGCTTCCGCGAGCGGCGCGG
This sequence comes from Candidatus Eiseniibacteriota bacterium, assembly GCA_005893365.1. Taxonomy (GTDB): domain Bacteria; phylum Eisenbacteria; class RBG-16-71-46; order RBG-16-71-46; family RBG-16-71-46; genus WS-11. Next base: position 7,023 of record VBPB01000192.1, on the reverse strand, counting down.
CCTGGTCGCGGGGCTGCTGGCGGTGGCCGCGCTCACGCAGGTTTCGCGCATCGGGGTGCACGCCCTGGTGGCGCGGGCCCTCGGACTCCACATCCCGCTCATCTACTTCTTCCTTTTCGTGCCGTTGCTCGCGGTGATAGTCTCGCTGCCCATCTCGTTCAATGGCATCGGAGTGCGTGAAGGCGCGGGCATCGTCCTGTTCGGGCTGGTCGGGGTGGACCGGGCGCACGCCTTCTCCCTCCAGTTCCTGACCTATCTGGTCATGGTGGCCGTGAGTCTGATCGGAGGCCTGGTGTTCCTGGTGCGGATCCCGACGCGCCGGGCCCGGGCCCGGCAAAGCTAGGGAGGGTTGATGGACCTGACCAAGCGCGTCGCCCTGTGGGTGAGCCTGGTCGTCTTCCTCATCGCCGCCACCGTCTACTTCATCACCCTGACGCCCACCGTCCCATTCTGGGACTCGGGCGAGTTCATCGCCGTCTCCTACATCCTCGGCATCCCGCATCCGCCCGGGACGCCGTTCTACGTCATGCTCGGCCGCCTCGCGACCATGGTGCCGATCGCCTCGATCGCCCAGCGCGTCAACGGCCTCTCCGCGCTCTCCTCGGCCTTCGCGGTCCTCTTCACCTACCTGGTGACGCTGCGCTTGATCCGCCTGGCGCAGGGGTCCGAGCGCCGCCCCGTCGACGAGTGGATCGCGGTCGCCGGGGCGGCGACCGGAGCGCTGCTGCTCGCCTTCTCCGACAACTTCTGGGAGAACTCGATCGAGGCCGAGGTCTACTCGATGATGAGCCTCGCCCAGATCCTGGTGCTGTGGCTCGGGCTCCGGTGGTGGGAGGACCACGAGCAGCGCCCGACCGCGGGCCCGCTGCTGGTGTGCGTCTACGTCATGTGGCTGTGCGTCGGTCTCCATCTCGGCGTCGGGATGATGGGGGTGCCGTTGCTGGCGCTGGTGTGGCTGGTGGACCGGCGGGCCGCCCTGACGTTCTTCCTGCCGCTCCTGGGCGTGCTGTCGGTGACCTTCGGGCTCGAGAAGATGCTGGGCGTCGTGCTGCTTCTGACGGCCGCCACCTTCCTCGCCTTCGCCTGGCAGGGGAAGCTCGACTGGTGGCTGTGGGTCGCCTCGGCGGTGGCCGGGTCCTTCGGATTGCGGCCGGCGTTCAGCGACGAGAACTTCAGCTGGGGAACCGGCGCCCTGGCGGCAGCGGCGGTGCTGGTGCCGCTCGGGGTGCTCGCCCGCCGCACGCGCGAGGGCCGGGTGCTCGCCCTCGCGCTGCTCCTCATGGTCGTCGGCTACTCGACCCACCTCTATCTGCCGATCCGGGCGGCCCAGCACCCCCAGATCAACGAGGGGAATCCCTCGAACTGGGCGAACCTGCGCGACCTGCTCGAGCGCAAGCAGTACGGACACAGCAGCATGTTCGAGCGGCGCGCGCCGCTCGCGGCCCAGCTCGACAAGGAGTTCTGGCGCTACTGGAAGCGGCAGTGGCCGGTCGTGCCGGGCCCGCGCGCGAACTCGCCGACCCAGCGTCCGCCCGAGCCGCGCTGGTTCCAGTTCGCGCTCCCGATGGTGCTCGGCCTGTTCGGCGGATTCTGGCAGCGGCGCGAGCGCGTCTCGTTCCTCACCATGCTGAGCCTGGTCGCCTTCGCGACCGTGGGGATGATCGTGTTCCTCAACTTCACCGACCACGAGGTGCGCGACCGCGACTACTTCTTCACCACCGGCTACCACGCCTACGCAATCTGGATCGGCCTCGGCGTCGCCTGGCTGGTCGCCTGGGTGCGCGACTCCTTCACCGACCCGGGGCAGCGCTGGATCGCGGCGGCGTTGGCCGCCGCGCTGCTCGCGCTCCAGCCGGTGCTGCTCCTGCGTAACCTGTGGTTCACCCACGACCGGCGCGGCAACTACGTGGCGCACGACTACGCCTACGACATGCTCGCCCCCCTCGCCCCCGGCTCGTACGTGTTCACGAACGGCGACAACGACACCTTCCCGCTCTGGTACATGCAGGAGGTCGAGAACTTCCGGCGCGACGTGCGGGTGGTCAATCTGAGCCTGCTCAACACCGACTGGTACATCCAGCAGCTCCGGGACCAGGAGCCACGCGTCCCCATCCGGCTCGACGACGCGACCGTCAAGCTGCTGGGAGAGGGGATGGTCGCCGACTCGGCCGGGCGGCCGATCATGACCAACGAGTGGATGGTCCACCACATCATCGGGCAGAGCCGGAAGCCGGGCGGCGGCTGGACCAAGCAGCCCTACTTACGAGCCTTACTTCTCGCTCGAGGCGCTGGTCTACCGGGTCAACACCGACAGTCTGCAGGGCAGGCTGGACGTCGAGGCGACGCGCCACGCGCTCTACGAAGTGTTCAAGTACCGAGGCCTGTTCGTGGCGGACGGCAGCTGGGATCCGCAGGTGTACAAGGACGAGAACGCGTCCACCCTGTCGCGTAACTTCGCCGCCGCGCACCTCCAGCTCGCATTCCACTACCACCGCCACGGCCAGCTCGACCTGGCGATCGCCGAGATGGAGCGCGTCTCGCGCATGTTCCCCGACTATACCGACGTGCTCATCCCGCTCGGCGGGTTCTACATGGACCGCGGCGACACGGCGCGCGCGCTGGCGCTGTTCGAGAAACTCGCCCGGACGTCGCCCGGGGACGCGGAGGTGCGCTACTCCTACGGCCTCACGCTGGTGTTCAAGGGGCAGGTCGAGCGGGCGCTCAAGGAGTTCGACGCCGCGATCGCGCTCGACCCCAACTACAGCTCGGCCTATTACGCGGCCTACTATTGCCTGCAGCAGAGCGGGCAGAAGGAACGATCGTTCAAGTACATCGAGGACTGGGTGGAGCGCCATCCCAACGACGAGCAGGCGCGCCAGATGCTCGAGAGCGAGCGGGGCGCGCGGCGAGCGGCGCCCGGCAACCAGGCGTTGCCGCGCCCGCCCAAACCCAACCTCCCGTGAGAGCCTGGTGCCCGGACCGCACGCGCTGGTGACGGGGGCCGCGGGATTCATCGGCTCCCACCTGGTCGAACGGCTGCTCGCCGACGGAGTGGCGGTGACCGGCGTCGACTGCTTCACCGAGACCTACGACGCCGCTTGGAAGCGCCGCAATCTGGAGCGCGCCGCCGTTCACTCCGGCTTCCGGCTGCTCGAGCTCGACCTGGTACGCGCCGACCTGGCGGCGCTTCCGGGCGCGGACGTCGTCTTCCACCTCGCGGCGCAGCCCGGCGTGCGCACCTCGTGGGGCGCAGATTTCCCGGTCTACCTGGAACGCAACGTGCTCGCCACCCAGCGCTTGCTCGAGCGCTTCCGCGACGCCCGGCTCGAGCGCCTGGTCTATTCCTCCTCCTCGTCCGTCTACGGAGACGCCGAGCGCTACCCGACCCCGGAGAGCGTGGTCCCGCGGCCGTTCTCGCCTTACGGCGTCACCAAGCTCGCCGGCGAGCACCTGGCGCTGCTCTACGGGCGCAACTTCGGGCTGCCGGTCGTCGCGCTGCGCTACTTCACCGTCTACGGGCCCCGGCAGCGCCCCGACATGGCGTTCCAGCGCTTCTGCCGCGCGCTGCTCGGTGGCGAGCCCATCACGGTCTTCGGCGACGGCCGCCAGTTGCGCGACTTCACCTTCGTGGACGACGCGGTCGAGGCCAACCTGCGCGCCTGGCGCTCGCCCGCCGCGGCGGGCGTCTACAACGTGGGCGGGGGTTCCCAGGTCGAGCTGCGCGAGGCGATCACGATCCTCGAGCGCGCGCTCGGCGTCCCGGCCCGGATCCACCACGCGGAGCGCCCGCCCGGCGATCCGCAGCGGACCTGCGCCGACGCGTCGCGCCTCGAGGCCGACCTCGGCTTCCGGCCCCGGGTCGGCATCGAGCGGGGACTCGCGGCGCAGGCGGAGTGGGCGCGCGCACGGTGGGGAGGGCAGCCGGCGGGGGCACCCGCGCCAGGGACGGGTCCGGGTCCGGGTCCCGCGAATCCGGGTCGGGCGGCGGGGCGGACGTGAGCACCGGGGCCGGCGCGGCCGAAACGCGGCTCGGCATCAGCGCCGTCATCCCCGCCTACAACGAGGCCGAGAGCCTTCCCGAGCTGATCCGCGAGATGATCCCCGCGCTCGAGGGGCTGGGCCGGCCGTGGGAGATCCTGATCGTCGACGACGGCTCACGCGACGGCACCGACCGCGCGCTCGCAGTACTTGCCGCCGCCGACCGGCGCGTGCGGGGGGTCTCGCTGCGCCAGAACTTCGGCAAGTCGGCCGCACTCGCCACCGGCTTCCGGCTCGCGCGAGGGGAATGGATCGTCACCCTCGACGCCGACCTCCAGGACGACCCGGCCGAGCTGTCCAAGCTCGTCGCTGCGCTCGAGGGCGGCCTGGACCTGGTCTCGGGATGGAAACGGCACCGCCGCGACCCGATCACCAAGACCGTGCCCTCGCGGCTCTTCAACGCCGTGACCTCGCGCGTGGCCGGGATCCGGCTCCACGATTTCAACTGCGGCTTCAAGCTCTACCGCCGCGAGGTCGCCGAGTCGCTCGAGATCTACGGCGAGCTCCACCGCTTCGTGCCCGCGCTCGCCCACTGGCGCGGCTTCCGGGTGGGCGAGGTGCCGGTGCGCCACCGGCCCCGGCGCTACGGGAAGAGCAAGTTCGGCGCGGCACGCTTCGTCAACGGCTTCCTCGACCTCATCTCGGCGGCCTTCATCTCGACCAGCGGGCTCAAGCCCCTCCACGTCTTCGGGCGCATCGGCCTCGGTTTCCTGGCCTCGGGGTTCGCGATCGGCGCATGGTTCGTGGCCCAGTGGATCGCCGGCGAGCCGATGCGCGTGCGGCCGCTGATGCTGTTCGGCGCCGGGCTGGCGCTGGTCGGCTTCCAGTTCATCCTCATGGGCCTGCTCGGCGAGATGATCGCCCACCTGGGCGCGGGGGTGGAATACCCGGTGCGCCAGCGCTACAACCTGGATCGTGAGCGATGAGGGCGTTCGTCCTCGCCGGGGGCCTGGGCACCCGGCTCCGCCCCCGCTTCGGCGACCTGCCCAAGGCGCTCACACCGCTCGGCGGGCGCCCGTTCCTGACCCGGCAGCTCGAGTGGCTGGCGCGCCACGGAGTGCGCGAGGTCGTGCTGTGCGCCGGCCACGGCGCCGAGGTGGTGCGGCGCGAGCTGGGGGATGGCGCGCGGTGGGGCGTGCGGCTCGAGTACTCGGTCGAGGCGGAGCCGCTCGGCACCGGCGGCGCGCTCAAGCACGCCGAACGCTTCGTGGCAGGCCCGGCGCTGGTGGTCAACGGCGACACCCTCGCGCCGTGCGACCCCTGGGCGCTCGAGCGCGCGCGCTGGGAGACCGGCGCCGTGGGCGCGATCGCGCTCTTCCAGGTGGGGGAGGCGGCCGCGCGCGGGCGGGTCGAGTGCGATGCCGAGGGCGTCGTCGCGCGCTTCGTGGAGAAGGACGCCTCGTTCCGCGGACCGGCGTGGGTGAACGGCGGGCTCTACGCCTTCGCCCCCGCGCTGTGGGCGGAGCTGCCGGCCGCGGGTGGAGCCGCCGCGGCGTGCTCGCTCGAGCGCGAGATCCTGCCGGCGCTCGCCGCGCGCGGGCGCCTGCGCGGCCTCAAGCTGCCGGGCGAGTTCTTCGACATCGGCACCCCCGAGGAATGGGAGCGGGCCGAGCGGGACTTCAGCGCATGAGGTCCCCGGTCTATTTCCGCGCCCGCGCGCCGCTCCGGCTGTCGTTCTGCGGCGGCGGCACCGACGTGTCGCCCTATCCCGAGGAGCATGGGGGCATGGTGCTGTCGGCCACCATCAACCAGTACGCCTACGCTTCGCTGCGGCCGCGGCGCGACTCGCGCCTGACGCTTGCGAGCCTCGACTACGACATCGTGGCGCGCTACGACCACCCGCGGCGCCTGCGCCTCGACGGCAGCCTCGACCTCATCAAGGCGGCGATCCGCGCCCTCAAGGTGCGCCGCGGCGCCGACCTGTGGTTCCACTCCGACGCCCCGCCCGGCTCCGGGCTGGGCTCCTCCTCGACCCTGGTGGTCGCGCTCATCGGGGTGGTGAGCGCGTGGCTCAAGAAGCCGCTCTCGGGTTACGAGCTCGCCGAGCTCGCCTACCGCATCGAGCGCGTCGACCTCGGCCTCGCCGGCGGCCGCCAGGATCAGTACGCGGCGGCGTTCGGCGGTTTCAACTTCATCGAGTTCCAGGGTGCCACGACGGTCGTCAATCCGCTGCGCATCCGTCCCGACGTGCTGCGCGAGCTCGAGTATCGGCTCCTGCTCTGCTACATGGGGCAGACGCGTCAGTCGGCGCACATCATCGAGCGCCAGACCGCGAGCTACGTCGAGGGCCGGACCGCCACGGTCGAGGCCCTGCACCGGCTCCGGCACCAGACGCTCGAGATGAAGAAGGCGCTGCTCCTCGGCGAAATCGACGGGATGGGGGAGCTGCTCCACCGGGCGTGGGAGGACAAGAAGCAGCTCGACCCAGGCATCTCGACCGGGCAGATCGACCGGCTCTACACGCTCGCCCGCCGCGAGGGCGCGATCGGCGGCAAGCTGCCGGGGGCGGGCGGCGGCGGCTACTTCATGCTGCTCACCCGCTTCGACCGCAAGCACCGCGTCGCGGCCGCGCTCGAGAAGCACGGCGCCCAGGTCGTGCCGTTCCAGTTCGAGCCGCGCGGGCTCGCGACCTGGTCGTCGCCCACGCGGTAGGGGACGCGGGTACTCCGGCGGATGCGGATTGCGCTGCTCGGACCCCTGGCCCCGTGGCGCGGCGGGCTGGCGCAATACCTCGCGCTCCTGGGCGAATCCCTCATGGCCCACGCCGAGGTCCGCGGCTTCACCTTCACCCGGCAGTACCCAGGGCTGCTGTTCCCGGGGCGCTCGCAGCTCGATCCCGCGGCGGAGCGACCGCGCTTCCCGGTCGAAGCGCGACTCGACTCGGTCCTCCCCTGGAGTTGGCGGCGCACCGCGGGAGCGCTCGAGCGCTTCGCCCCCGGTGCGGTCGTCCTCAAGTGGTGGATGCCGTTCTTCGCTCCCGCCTTC
>VBPB01000191.1 GCA_005893365.1 Candidatus Eiseniibacteriota bacterium | reverse complement strand
GGAGATCGGCGGTGCTGCCCCGATTCTGAGCCAGGTGAGTCGCGAGATAGTCCAGCACCGTCTGGTTGGCGAGGTGTGACCGCGCGTAGCGCTCCATGGGAACTCCTCGACGGGGGCGGGTGTCGAGGGGCGAATCGTGACAAACACATTCATATCACGGGCGTTTTCGACGCTCAGGGATGCCCGCAGCGCCCGTCAATCAGCCCGCCATGCGCCGATGAGCCACCCCGGACGATTCGAGCCGAGGGCGCGCATCCTGGGCACGCTGGCGGGCCGCCGTGGCGACCGCGTGGGAGGCGCCTCTGCAAGACCTCGCTAATCCGTCAAGGACTATTTCGTCTCCGAGCCCCGCCGCCCGTCGAAAAGATCGGCCGGCGCCCCCTCGGAGGGAGCGCCGGCCCGTAGCACCTCACGCCGCATCCATGGCGGCGGCTTCGTTACGGCTTGATCTTGAGACCCACGCCGATTCCACTCTGTGCGCCGACCTGAGCACCGCCGGCATGCACGCCGGCGTTGGCGCCCACGCTCGCCGAAGCGCCCGCGCGGGCGCCGTCGCCGTGGATGACCGCCACCTTGCCGTCCGGCTTCGCGAGCCCGGCGGCGACGCGGCCTTCCGCCTGCACCGCGCTCACCGCTTCACCCAGCTTGAGGCCGAGACCGGCCGCGATCTGCCCCCAGCCCGTGCCGTCCTGGTGCATCTGCCAGAGCTGCGCCACCGTCAACTCGGTGTTCGCGTTGGCGTCGAGACAGTGGGCGATCATGAGCTGGCCCCACGAGCAGCCGAGCGTCTGCTTCTCGGCCATGATCTGCTCGGTGGTCATCTTGAACTCCGCCGCCAGCCGAGCCGCCACCTTGGCGTCACCGGCCGACTGCTCCTGCTCGTCGCACTTCATGGCCGCGGTCTCGAGCTTGGCTTCGGTCTTGGCGCGAGCCTCGGCGGACGTCTTGGCGCCCTTCTGCTTGACGCTCTCGATCAGCTTGTGAGCCCGCGTCTGCGCGGCGAAGTCCGCCTGCGCCTGCGCGTCCGCGTCCGCGGTCGCCGTGGCCGGCGTCGTCGTCATCTGAGCCTGGCCGGTGGCCTGGCCCTGCGCCTGACCGCTGGTGCCTGACGACTGCGCCAGCGCCGGAGCGGCGAGTGCGAGGCTCAGCGCCGCTGCCATGGACAGCCTGAGGGTGCTCGTCATGGTGTTCTCCTTTCTGTGGGCATCCGCGTGAGCGGATGCCGGGGGTCGCGGCCGGGAGGGGACTGCATCGATAATTCGTCGTCGGTGGCTCGCACGCGGCTACGGCAGCGTCACCCGCACGCCGACCAGCACGGTGCGCACCACTTGCTCTTGGATCGTCGATGGACCGGTGCCGCCGGAGGAGCCGCCGCCGAGGATCGACAGACCGCCGAGCGGCTGGCGACCCGGGATCGGCTGACCGGCCACCGCCGACGCGTTGCGCGCGGCACCCACCTCGCCCGACAACTCGAGGTGTGCGATCGGGCTCCAGCTGAGACCGACCGAGCCCTGGACCGCGGCCGGGCCTTCCATCACTGTGGCGTACGAGGCGCTCGCCTTGGCGCCGAGCCGCTCCATGACGGGCGTGGTGGCCTCGGCGATGGTGCCGTTCGAGTGCGACGACTGGTTGTCCTGGTAACGCTGATAGGAGAGCGTCAACGTGCGGCCGCCCGGCAGGCTCAGCTGCGGCCCGATCTTGGCGCGCCAGGCCCGGAACGAGTCGTCGCCCAGGAAGCGGGTTCCCGCGACGCGCAGCTTGGCGCCACCTAAGACCGGCACGCCGACGCCGGCCGTGAGGCTGGTGCCGGGACCGATCGTGCTGTCGTCATAACGCACGCCCGCGACCATGAGGTCGCCACCGGCAACGCCCAGGACCAACGCGCCGACGGCACCGTCGGTCCGCTGTCCCGCGGCACCTGCGTAATGATCGTACCCGCCGACCGCGGTGAGCGAGGCCGCGTGGGCCGGCGCCGACACCATGTGCGTGGCGATCAGCAGGCCGAGGCAGGCGGCCATGACGTGCATGCGGGATCGTCCTGACGTTCGATGCGGAGACTTCATCGCGACCTCCAGCGCGGGGGGAGAGACCCGCGGGTTGATTCGGCGGCGTGCCCGGGAGCCGGCTGTGCCGGGGTCCGGGAGGGGTTATCGGCCGTGGAGAGAAACAAGGCCCGTGCCGCATGACGCTGACCTGGACCGGACGTCGCGAGGCGCTTGGCTCGCCGACCGTTAGCGCTGCGCCCGTGCGAAGTGCAATTAGTCCGGCTCGGGACGGCGCGCGTACGAGATGGGACATGGCGTCCGCAGCCGTGCAATTGCGACGCACCCGGCGGGCGTGACGCGGGAGGAGCGGAGCCGCTTACTCCATCGCCAGCAGCGCCGCCACGGCCCGGCGCCAGCGGGCGTACTCCGACTCCCGCCACGCGCGGCCCTGGCGCGGCTCGAAGACGCGGTCGAGCCGGCGGCCGCGGTCCAGGTCGCGGTGCGATCGCCAGAGCCCGACGCCCAGGCCGGCGAGCAGCCCCGCGCCCAGCGCCGTGGTCTCGAGCACGCGCGGCCGCTCGACCGGGACGCCCAAGAGATCGGCCTGGTATTGCATCAGGAAATTATTGGCCGCCGCCCCGCCGTCCACGCGCAACGTTTTCACACGTCCGCCGGCGTCGCGCGCCATCGCCTCGACCAGGTCGCGGGTCTGGAACGCCAGCGACTCCAGCGTGGCGCGCACGACGTGGTCACGGGTCGTGCCGCGGGTGAGGCCGAAGAGGGCGCCGCGCGCATCCGACCGCCAGTAGGGCGCCCCGAGGCCGACGAAGGCGGGCACCATCACCACGCCGCCCGAATCACGCGTCCTTCGCGCGATGGCCTCGCTGTCGCTGGCGCGCTTGATCACCTGGAGGCCGTCGCGCAGCCACTGCAGCGCCGCCCCGGCGATGAACACGCTGCCCTCGAGCGCGTAGGCGGGCTCGCCGCGCGGGCCGCAGGCGATGGTCGTGAGCAGCCCGGCGCGCGAGGCGACGCGCCGGGCCCCGGTGTGGAGCAGCAGGAAGCAGCCGGTGCCATAGGTATTCTTGCTCTGGCCGGCGGCCACACAGCCCTGCCCGAACAACGCGGCCTGCTGGTCGCCGGCGATGCCGGCGATCGGGATGCCACCCGGCAGCCCCGGCACGTCGTGCGTGCGGCCGAACTCGCCGGCGGACGGCATCACGCGCGGCAGCACCGCGGCGGGCACGCCGAAGAGATCGAGCAGCCGCGGGTCCCAGCGGCGGCGCCCGATGTCGTAGAGCAGCGTGCGCGAGGCGTTGGTGGGGTCGGTGGCGTGGACGCGGCCGGCGGTGAGCTTCCACAGCAGCCACGAGTCCACCGTGCCGAACGCCAGCGCGCCGCGCCGCGCCGGTGCCCGCAGCTCGGGATCGTTGCGGAACATCCATTCCAGCTTGGTGGCCGAGAAGTAGGGATCGAGCACCAGGCCGGTGCGCCGCCTCACCTCCGGCTCCAGCCCGCGGCGCTTGGTCCTGCCAGACGATGGCGCGCCCCTTGGGCCGGCCGCTCTGCCGGTCCCACATCACGACCGTCTCGCGCTGGTTGGTGATGCCGATCGCCACGACCTGGGTGCGGCGGGCGCCCGTGACCGACAGGGCGCGCCCGATCGCCGCCAGCGCCGCGTTCCAGATCTCGCGGCCGTCGTGCTCGACAAGCCCCGGCTGCGGGAAGTGCTGGCGCAGTTCGGCGTAGCCGCGGCCGCGCACCGTGCCGCGGGCGTCGATCACCAGGGCGGTCGTGCCGGTGGTCCCCGAGTCGATGGCCAGCACCAGCGGGTCTCTCATGGCTCCTCCGCCGCACGGCGCAGCAGGCGGTCCTCGTCGGCGAGCGCGTCGTGGAAGCGCTGCAGCTCGTCGCGCCGGCGCGTCTCGTCCCAGCCCAGTCTGGCGGCGAGGGCCACCGACACCGGCCCGGCGGCGACGCGGCCGCGGTCGGGAGTCAACCACAGCCGCGTCCGCCGGCGCACCACGTCCTCGACGCTCCGGGCGAACTCGGCGTCGGCGGCGAATTCGGCCAGCCGCTCGGCCGGCTGGTCGTCGCCGAGCGGCGTCGGCAACGGCTCGATCGGGTCGTGGAAGGGTCTCCCTGCGCGCCCCAGGCGTGTCGCCAGCACGGCGAGCGTGTCGCGCGCCATGAGTCTGAACGACGTGTACTTGCCGCCGGCGATGGTGAGGATCGGTCCGTCCTCCACCACGCGATGCTCGCGCGGCGCCTCGCCCACGGCACCGCCCGCGGCGAGCAGCGGCCGGATGCCGCTGGTCACGGCCAGCACCGGTGCCCGCGACGGTCGCGGCAGCGCCCGCGCCAGCTCGGCGCGCAGATAACGGATCTCTTCGATGGTGGCCGCACCGCCGCATGCCGGCGGCGGCGAGGCCACCTCGACCTCGGTGGTGCCCACGAGGCTCACTCCCGCGAACGGGATGACGAAGATCACGCGGTCGTCGGCGCGGGCGGTGAGCAGCAGGCCGTGGCCGCGCGTGAGCGCCGGGAAGACCAGGTGGACACCGCGGCTCGGCCGCATGAGCGGCGCGGGATCGGGGGCCCCGGGCGTCAGCGAGCAGACCAGCCGCCGCCGCACCTCGTCGCCCCAGGCGCCGGTCGCGTTGACCACCGCGCGGGCCTCGAGGTGCAGCTCGCGGCCGGCGTGGTGGTCGCGGGCCACCACCTCGATGCCGCCGACCGGGCCGGGCCGGGCCGCCAGCGCCTCGGTGCGCGTGTGGATCAAGGCCCCGTGGGCCGCGGCGTCGCGCGCCACCGCGATCGCCAGGCGCGCGTCGTCCATCACCACGTCGGTGTAGAGCCCGGCGCCCAGGAGCCCGTCGCCCGCGAGATCGGGCTCCAGCGCCCGGGCCTCGGCGGCCCGCACGCTCGCGTGCGGCGCCAGATTGGCGCGGCCGGCCAAGAGGTCGTACATCGTGAGCCCGGCCCGCACCATCCAGCGCGGCAGCCGGTCGCCGCGATAGGAGGGCAGGACGAAGCGGGTCGGCCGGGTCAAGCCCGGCGCCAGGCGCGATACCGCGGTCCGCTCGTGGAGCGCCTCGCGCACCAGCCGATAGTGGCCGTGCTCGAGGTAGCGCAGGCCGCCGTGCAGCATGTGGCTCGAAGCACTGCTGGCGCCCGCGGCCAGGTCGGCGCGCTCGAGCAGCGCCACGGTGAGCCCGTTGCGCGCCGCGAGCCGCGCCACGCCGAGGCCGGTGATGCCTCCGCCCACGATGACGAGGTCGAGCGGCGTCTCGCTCATGCGGCCCCGGCGTCCATGCCGGCAGGGTGGGAGGCCGGCGGCGTGCGTCGCCGGCCCCCTAAGGGCCTCAGCGCGCCGCCATCCCGACGCGCCGATCGGTCGCGCCGGTCGGGGCGTTGGCCGCGCGCGCCGCTGGGGTGGTGCTCAGCGTGTAACGGTTGATCCAGTCCAGCGTCCACTGGATGACCGTGCGCTGCAGCCGCGGCTCGCGCGGTCCGTGCGGCTGGCGGGGCAGGAGCAGCAGGTCGGTCGGGACCCCCACCTTCTTGAGCGCGGTGTAGAACTCCCAGCCCTGCGAGGTCGGCACGCGCTCGTCCTTCTCGCCGTGGACGATGAGCGTCGGCGTCCGGACCTTGCCCGCATGCAGCACGGCCGAGTGGTCCACGTAGAACTGCGGGTCTTGCCACGGCCACGAATCGAAGTAGTCGCGGTTGAACTCGGGGATGTCGCAGGTGCCCGCCATCGAGGCCAGATCGGTGACGCCGGCGCCCACCACGGCCGCGCGGAAGCGGTCGGTCTTGGTGACCACCGTCGAGGTCATGAAGCCGCCGTACGACCAGCCGCACACCGCCATGCGATTCGGGTCGACGATGCCGCGGCCGATCACGTCGTCGACGCCGGCCATGATGTCCTGATAGTCCTTGCCGCCCCAGTCGCGCAGGTTGGCGGCGCGGAACGCCCCGCCGTAGCCGCCGCTGCCGCGCGGGTTCGGCATCAGGATGGCGTAGCCCTTCTGCGCGAACAGCGGCCACGCATAGGTCTTGGAGCCCGCCGAGAAGGTGTTGGAGTGGGTGCCGGCCGGGCCGCCGTGGACGTTGAGCACGAGCGGCACCTTCTGCCCGGCGCGATATCCCGCCGGATAGATGAGCAGGCCCTCGATGGGCCAGCCGTCGCTGCCCTTCCAGGTGATCAGCTCTTTCCGGAACGCGAGCAGGTCCCGCACCTTCGGGTTGGTGTCGGTGAGCGGCGCGGGGGTCCCATCGGTCAGGCGCATCCGCCACACCTCGCGCGGGTGCTCGCCGTCCTCGCGCAGGAAGGCCGCCAGCTCGCCCTTCGCGTCGCACGAGAGCGACCCGTTCACCTCGGGTCCGCGGGTGAGCGGCTGGACGGCGCCGCCCGCGACCGGGACGCGGTAGAGGTGCTGAGCGGTGCGGGCGTTGGCCTGGAAGCAGACGAACGCGCCGTCGGGCGTCCATAGGATCCCGCCCCCGCCGAGCCCCTGCACGCGCTCGTCGAAGGCGGCGGTCAGGTTGCGCACCGGACCACCGCTGGGCGCGACCACACAGACGTAGTTGTTCGAGTACCAGGCGGTGTTCTTCGCGTTCTGCGAGACGAAGGCGATCCACCGGCCGTCCGGCGACCACGAGGGCGCGCCGTCGTTCCCCGGCCGCACGACCAGCGGCGTGGCCCGGCCCCCGGCACTGGAGACCAGGTAGAGGTCCGAGCTGAACTGGTCGGGGATGAGCGGGGTGGGCTGCGCGGCGAAGGCCACCTGCTTCCCATCGGGCGAGAACGAGAAACCGCTCACGTGGGTCTCCCCGGTGGTGAGTTGCGTCGCCTTGCGGGTGGCGACGTCCATCACCCAGAGCCGGTTCCACGCATACATCGAGCTCGGCGTCCAGGCGTCGTCCTTGTCCTTCTCCTTCTTCTTCCGGTCGTCGCTCTTGGGCTCGCGCGAGAGGTAGGCGACCTTCTGGCCATCGCGGGACCACTCGAACTCCGAGACGCCGCCCTTGGCGTCCGACAAGATCCAGGCCTCGCCGCCATCCGGGCGGATGAGCCAGATCTGGCGCTTGGCTTCGTCGGCGCCGGGCATGCCGGGCTTCGCCTCCTCGGGCTTCGCCGTCGGTCGCGGCCGGTCGGAGAGGAACGCCAGCGTGTGGCCGTCCGGCGACCAGCGCGGGTTCTCGTCGGCCACCGCCGAGTTGGTGAGCCGACGCGGCTCGCCACCGATCGCGGGCACGAGCCAGACGTCGGTGTTGTAGTCGCTGCCGTCGGCGTTGAGCTCCGCGACGACGTAGGCGACCCATCGGCCGTCGGGGGAGACCCGCGGGTCGGTCACCGCGCGGACAGCGAAGATGTCGTCCGTGGTCCAGGGGCGGTTGCCGGCCAGCGCCGGCGCGCCGAGCGCGATCGTGAGCAGCAGCGCCGCGGTCAGGGATCGTGGGTTCATGGCGGGCACCTCCAGCATCGAGAAGGAGCAGGTGACGGGCGTGAGGCCATCCGTGACCGCCGGGCAGGATAGCACCGGCCGCCCCGCTCGATGGCGTGAGATCGCGCCGGCCGCGGGACCGGGCCCAAGCAGGGACCGCCCCGTCGACCGGCCCGCACCGTTTGCCTGCGGCTCGCGCGCATGGTAGTGCTCCCGCGGCCGAAACGAATCGAATCTCCGAGTCGCCCCCCTGCGTGCGAGGCCCGCATGTTCTCACTGTTCCCCAAGAACGAGGACTTCTTCACGCTGTTCCGGCGCCAGGCGGTGCTGGTGCGCCTGAGCTGCGAGAACCTCCAGGAGATGATGGAGCGCTTCGACGACCTCGAAGGGCGGGCCAAGCGCCTGAAGGAGGTCGAGCACGAGGCGGATCTCGCGGCGCACGAGCTGTTCGAGCGCTTGAACCGCAGCTTCATCACCCCGCTCGAGCGCGAGGACATCCACGACCTGGGGAGCGGGCTCGACGACGTGATCGACGCGGTCGAGGCGATCGGCAGCCGCATCGTGCTCTTCAAGCTCACGGCCCCCACTCCCGAGGCGCAGCAGCTCGCCGCCATTCTCGCCAAGGCGGGAACGCAGATCGAGAAGGCCGTGGACCACCTCAAGGACCTCAAGAACCTCATGGGGTTCACCATCGAGATCAACCGGCTCGAGAACGAGGCGGACAACGTCTCGCGCCAGGCGGTGGCCGACCTGTTCGACGGGACCCACCAGGTGCTGGACGTGATGCGCTGGAAGGAGATCTACGGCCGGCTCGAGGGCGCCGCCGACAAGTGTGAGGACGTGGCGAACACGATCGAGGCGATCGTGCTCAAGAACCAGTAGTCATGCCGTTCTCGCCCGAGATCCTCGCGATCATCGCGATCGCGCTCTTCTTCGACTTCAGCAACGGCTTCCACGACGCGGCCAACTCGATCGCCACGGTGGTGAGCACGCGCGTGCTGACGCCGCGCCTGGCCGTCGCCTGGGCGGCGTTCTTCAACTTCGCCGCGTTCCTGATCTTCGGCGTGCACGTGGCGAGGACCATCGCCAAGGGCATCGTCCGTCCCGAGATCGTCACTCCCGACATCGTGCTGGCGGCCCTGATCGGCGCCGTGGTGTGGAATCTGCTGACTTGGTGGCTGGGCCTGCCCACCTCGTCCTCGCACGCGCTCATCGGCGGCTTCGTCGGCGCGGGTCTGACCGCGGTCGGCCCCTCGGCGATCATCGTCTCCGGCATCACCAAGGTGGCCTGGTTCATCGTGCTCTCGCCGCTGTTCGGCCTGGTCCTCGGCTGGCTCGGCATGCTGTTCGTGATGTGGCTCTTCCGAAGTTCGACCCCCTCGCGCGTGGACGGCCTGTTCCGGCGTCTGCAGCTCGCCTCGGCCGCCGCGTTCAGCCTCGGGCACGGGTCGAACGACGCGCAGAAGACCGCGGGCATCATCACCGCGTTGCTCTATTCGACGGGCTATCTCACCGGCGACTTCCATGTGCCCCTGTGGATCATCATCGTCAGCTACGGCGCCATCGGCCTGGGCACGCTGGCGGGCGGGTGGCGCATCGTGAAGACCATGGGGATGCGCATCACCAAGCTCCAACCGGTCGGCGGTTTCTGCGCCGAGACCGCCGGGGCCATCGCTCTGTTCGGGGCGAGTGCCGCCGGCATCCCGGTCTCGACCACGCACACCATCACCGGCTCGAGTGGCCGGCCGCATCGTCTGGGCGTGGGTGCTGACGATGCCGGCCGCGGGACTGGTCGCGGCGGCCGCCTTCGCCGCCGTGCGGATGGTGAAGGGATAGACGCCGCTCCATCGATCGCCGCGGAGAGCGCGATGCTCCTGCTGTTCTCGGTCGCCCTGTTCGTCTCCGCGGCTCTGCTGTTCGCGGTGGAGCCGATGTTCGCGCGGATGGTCCTGCCGCTCCTGGGCGGCTCGCCTTCCGTCTGGAACACCGCGATGGTGTTCTATCAGGCCGCCCTGCTCGCGGGCTACGGCTACGCGCACCTGCTGAGCGGCCGCGGGCTGAGGTGGCGCGCGGCGCACCTGGCGGTGATGGCGGCGGTGCTGCTCCTGCTGCCGCTGGGCCTGGGCCCCACGCAACGCCCGGTTCCGGGGGGCGATCCCGTCGGCTGGCTGCTCCTGACCATGACGGCGACGGTCGGGTTGCCGTTCCTCCTGCTCGCGACCACCGGTCCGCTGCTGCAGCGGTGGTTCGCGCACACGGGGCACCCCCACGCCCGCGATCCCTACTTCCTCTACGCCGCGAGCAACGTCGGCAGCATGGTGGGGCTGCTCGCGTATCCCTTCGTGGTGGAGCCGCGCTGGACGCTGGCCGAGCAGTCGCGGCTCTGGGCCATCGGGTACGGCCTCCTGCTGCCGCTCATCGCGGCCTGCGCGTTCGTGGCGCGCGCGGCGGCATCGAGCCCCGCGATGCCACGCCCGGATCCGGCTCCGCTCTCCGACGCTCCCGTGACCTGGCGGCGGCGGCTGACCTGGGTGGCGCTGGCGTTCGTGCCTTCGAGTCTCATGCTCGGCGTCACGATGCATTTCTCGATGGATATCGTCGCCATGCCGCTCCTGTGGATCGTCCCGCTGGCCATCTATCTCTTGACCTTCATCGTGGCCTTCGCCGCCCGCCCGCTGATCGGCCCGCGACGGGCGGCGCAGGTGCTCATCTTCGCCGTCCTCGGGGTCCTGATCGTGCTCGAGGCGCATACGTCGGAGACGCTGTGGCTCGTGGTCGGGCTCCATCTGGCGGCCCTGCTCGCCGCGGGCCTCACCTGCCATGGCCTGCTCGCCGCGGACCGGCCCGGGATCCGCGACCTCACCGAGTTCTACGTCTGGGTGGCGGTGGGAGGCGTCCTGGGTGGGGCCTTCAACGCGCTGCTGGCGCCGCTCGTCTTCCGCTCGGTCGCCGAGTACCCGCTGGTGCTGATCGTGGCCTGCGTGCTGGCGCCGCCGTGGCCCAGGCGTGCCCGCGCCAAACCTGACGCCGGACCATCGCCGGGGGAAGCGGCCCCCGCGCCGCGCGTGTCCGGGGGCGACCTCCTGGCGGCGGTGATCCTGACCGCCATCGTGGCGGGGATCATCTTCGGCGTTCGCGCCGCCGGTCACGAGTGGCGTCAGGGAGAATTCGTGGTCCTGCTCGCCGTGCTGTGCTTCCCGCTGTTCGCCTTCCGGCGCCGGCCGGTGCGCTTCGGGCTGGCGCTCGGGGGCGTCATGCTGCTGTCGCCTCTGGCCGGCGGCGCCGAGCGCCCGACGCTCTTTGCGGCGCGCAGCTTCTTCGGCATCCATCGCATCCAGCGCGTGCGCACCCCGGCGGGGACGATGCACCAGCTGATGCATGGCACCACCGTGCACGGGATCCAATGGGTCGATCCCAGCCGGTGCGACGAGCCGCTCGGCTACTACCACCGGCTGGGCCCGGCAGGTCAGATCTTCGCGGCGTTCGGCCAGGCGCCGGGCGCCCGGCGTGTCGGCGTGGCCGGGCTCGGCACCGGCGCGCTGGGAGCCTATGCGGAGGCGGGCCAGCGCTGGACGTTCTTCGAGATCGATCCGGTCGTGGTGCGGATCGCCGCCGATCCCCGGTGGTTCTGCTACCTCGACGGCATGCCCGCGCCGCCGCGCGTGCGGCTCGGCGATGCGCGGCTGAGCATCGCGACCGACACGACGCGCTATGACGTGCTGGTCCTGGACGCCTACAGCTCGGACGCGATCCCGGTCCATCTGCTCACCCGTGAGGCCTTCCAGGAATACTTCGCGCACCTGACCCCTCATGGAGTCCTGGTCCTGCACCTCTCCAATCGCTTCTTCGATCTCGAGCCCGTCGTCGCCCGGATCGCCCGCGACGGGGGCTGGTCGGGTCGGTTGCGGTCCGACGGCCAGGTCGCCGAGCGCGAGCGGAGCCAGGGCCGCTTCCCGGCGGACTGGGCGGTGGTGGCGCGCGAGGAGCGCGAGCTCGCCTCGCTGGCGGGGGACGCGCGCTGGCGGCGGCTCCGCGAGCGGGCCGGGGTCCCGCTCTGGACCGACAGCTACTCCAGCCTGGTCAGCATCCTGCGCTAGGTCTTCGCCGCGCCGCTCCGCTCAGGCTGGGCTACGACTTTCTCCGCGCTCACCAGGACGTTGTAGTCGGGCTCGCCCGACACCGGATCGAAGCGGCGCGGGATGAGAACGTTGGTCTCGGGCCAGTAGGTCTGCAGGTGCCGCGCCTTCATCGGCGCCAAGCGCGCCACGCCCGTCCACTCGCCGACCTCGGAGCGGAGCCGCACGCGATCGCCGTCGCGAAGGCCCAAGGCGGCCGCGTCGTCCGGATGGATGAGGACGTCGTCGCGGGTCCGGCTGCCCATCAGCCGGTCGCGTCCGCTCTGCGCCATGCTGTTGAACTGCTTGCCGCGCCTTGTGGTCAGGTGGAACTTGCCGGGCGGGATCTCGAGGCGCGGCACCGGCACCGGCGTGAAGCGGGCCCGGCCGCCGGGCATGCGGGTGAAGCCGTCGGTGTAGAGCCGCTCGCCGCCCCACTGCACCCACTGGCCCTCCTGCGCCAGCTCTTCGACCCCGGCGTAGAGCGGCATCGCCCGCGCCATCTCGCGGCGCAGGTCGGCGGGGCCGCCCCAGGCGAGGTGGGGGCCGAGCGCCGGGCGGACGGCGAGGGCCAGGCGCACCGGGATCTCCCACTCGGGCCGGGCCTCGGCGATGCGGGGGCCCGCGATCTCGGGCGTGAAGCGGATGCGGCGCTCGGTGCTGGTCGCGGTCCCGCCGCCCGGCGTCTCGTAGCGCGTCTGCGCGGGCAGGAGCAGCACGGTGCGACCGGGGAGCAGCGACGAGGTGTTGAGCACGATGTCCTGGTGGACGCGCAGCCGTACCCGCGAGAGCGCCTGGTCCATGTAGGCGGTGTCGGGCATGGTCTCGAGCAGGTTGCCGCCGAGCGAGTAGAGGAAGTCCAACTCGCCGCGGTGCGCGGCTTCCATCATCTGGAGCGTGCGGTGCCCCTTCCAGGCCGGGAGCGCCACGCCCCACAGGTTCTCGAAGCGCCGGCGGTCCTCGGCGTTCGCGACCTCGAAGCCGCCCGGGTACTTGTCGGGGTCGACGCCGCACTCGCCGCCCCCCTGCACCCCGGAGTGCCCGCGGATCGCCATGATGCCGCACCGCTCGCGGCCCACCATGCCGCGGGCGAGCGCCAGGTTGACCAGCGCCTTCACGTTGTCCACGCCGAAGCGGTGCTGGGTGAGCCCCATGCTGTAGACGAACACCGCGGTCCTGGCGCGGGCGTACTGCTCGGCGAAGCGCAGCATCTCGGCGCGCGAGAGCCCCGCCGCCGCCTCCAGCGACTCCCACGACTCGCGCGCCAGCGCCGCGACCAGGTCCTCCCAGCCGGCGGTGCGCGCCTCGATGAACGCCTGGTCGGTCCCACCGCGCTCGATCAGATGCTTGAGCACGCCGTGCAGGAAGGCCTCCTGAGATCGCTCGGCACCCAGTAGCGCTCGAGCCCCGGCTCGCGCATCGGGTTCACCACCAGGATGCGCGTGCCCTGGCGCTTGGCGTAGCACAGGTACTTGGTGGTGACCGGCTGGTTGTTGGAGAGGTGGGAGCCCAAGATGATGACCAGGTCGGCGCCGATCAGGTCCTTGAGCGAGCAGGTGGGCGCCGGGATGCCCAGCGTGTCCTTGAGGCCCGCGACACTCGCCGCGTGGCAGAGGCGCGCGCACAGGTCCACGTGGTTCGAGCCCAGCAGACGGGCCACCTTCTGGAACGCGTAGTAGGTCTCGTTGACCAGACCGCGCGAGGTGGCGAAGAACCCCATGCGCTCGCCTTGGACCTCACGCAGTTCCTCGGCGACGATGGCCAGCGCCTCGTCCCACGACACGCGGTGGAGCCGGTCGCTGCCCGCGCGGTGGACCAGCGGGAAGGGGAGGCGCCCCAGCCGGTGCAGCTCGGGATTGCCGAGGGCGCGCAGGGGCTTGAGGTCGTGCAGGCGCGCTTCGGGGATCGGCCCCATGGTGTTGAGGCGCAGCAGCCGCAGCCGCGTCATGCACAGATGGACGCCGTCGATCACGTCGTCGCGCAGGCCGCGGGGGCCGAGCGAGCAGCCGTCGCACACGCCGTGGTTGAGGATGCGCCAGGCGTAGCCCAGGTTGTCCCGGTTCTCCCACGCCACCTGGGCCATCTCGAGGAACGGCCGGGGACGCGGATGCCGGCGGACGCCGAAGGGCAGCAGGTCGCGCAGCCGGAAGCGGCCGCGGCTCGAATCCATGGGCGAGGAGGCCATCGCCCGGCCAAGGTAGCATGTGGGGGCCACGGGTAGTGTCGCATGCGACACTACCGGGCCACGGGCGAGGTTCACCCCCCGGGTGCCCATCGGGTACACTGCGCGCCCGCACGGATGCGCCGCGCGAAGCCCCCGTCGCGCGAGGTTCCCGACCCACCTGCGACCCTCGAGACGCCCATGGCCTTTGCTCCGACGCGCGCGCGTCCGGTCCTGCTGGCGCTCGTCTGCCTGTGCGCGAGCCCGCTCGCCGCACGGGCGCAAGCTCGCGCGGGTGCGATCACCCGGCGCCGGCCATGAAGGCGATCCGCGTCCACGAGCCCGGCGGCCCCGAGGTGATGCGCCTCGAAGAGCTCCCGCGCCCCGAGCCCGGGCCGGGCCAAGCGCTGGTCCGCCTTGAGGCGATCGGCGTCAACTTCATCGAGGTCTATCAGCGTCGCGGGTTCTACCCGGTGCCGATGCCCTCGACCCCGGGCAGCGAGGCCGCGGGCGCGGTGGTCGCCGTCGGCGCGGGGGTCACCGGTCTCGTGGCCGGCGACCTGGTCGCCTCGACCGACCTGGGCGGCACCTACGCCGAGTTCGCCCTGGCCGCGGCCGACCGCCTGGTGCCGCTCCCCTCCGGCGTGACCACGCGGCAGGCCGCCGCGGCCATGCTCCAGGGCATGACCGCGCACTACCTCGCCTGTTCGACCCGCCCGCTGGCGCCGGGCGACACCTGCCTGGTCCACGCCGCGGCGGGCGGCGTGGGGCTCCCGGGTGCTGGGCACCGTCTCGACGCCGGAGAAGGCGGCCCTCGCGCGCGAGGCGGGGGCCGACGAGGTCATCCGTTACACCGAGCAGGACTTCGAGGCCGAGGTGAAGCGCTTGACGGCCGGGCGCGGCGTGCAGGTGGTCTACGACTCGGTCGGCCAGACCACGTTCGAGCAGAGCCTGCGCTCGCTGGCGCCGCGCGGGACGCTGGCGCTCTTCGGCCAGTCGAGCGGCCCGGTGGCGCCGGTGGACCCGCAGATCCTGAACCGGCTCGGCTCGCTCTACCTCACACGGCCGACGCTCGGCCACTACGTCGCCACGCGCGCGGAGCTGATGACGCGGGCCGGCGAGGTGCTGGGCTGGGTCCGCGACGGGTCGCTCCGGCTGCGCGTGGACCGTGAGCTCCCGCTCGCCCAGGCCGCCGCCGCCCATCGCGCGCTGGAATCGCGCGCGACCACCGGGAAGCTGCTGCTCATCCCGGGCGGGACCGGCTAATTTGGGGACGGCTG
>VBPB01000190.1 GCA_005893365.1 Candidatus Eiseniibacteriota bacterium | reverse complement strand
CCCCCCCGAACCCAGCACCATGACCTTGAGCCAGCTGCCCGCGAACCCCGGCCGGCTCTCCAGCGTGTTCTGCAGCCGGTGTCGGGCCACCCCCTCCACGTGCAGGTCCATGTCCCCGTCGTCGTCGTCGTCCGCCCAGGCCGTCAGCCCCGAGCTGTCGTCGAGGTCGAACGTCGGGTCCTGGACGAATGTCCCGTTCCCCTGGTTCAGGTAGAGCCGCGCCGGCAGGTTGAACCGCGACAGGTAGAGGTCCAGGTCCCCGTCGTTGTCCACGTCCGCCCAGCTGTCCCCCCACATTGAACTGATTCCCGTCGTTGCGGAACAGTTGCGGCCCGGCCGCGGTCCTGAGGCTCAGGTCCAGGTCCCCGTCGTCGTCGTAGTCCACCCAGCGCGCCGCCCCGTCCGAGACCAGCGGCAGCCCCATCGCCGCGCGCACGTCGGCGAAGTGCCCGGTCCCGTCGTTGCGGAGCAGATGCCCCGCGCAGTAGAGGTCCAGGTCCCCGTCGTCGTCGAAGTCGCCGGCGCACGCCCCCTCCGGGTTGAGCCCCGCCGGCAGGTTGCTCAACTCGACCCCCGACTCCACGCCCACGTCCGTGAACGTCCCGTTGCCGTTGTTGTGCCACAGGTAGCTGCGGTTGGGCTTGGTGTACGAGTAGTACGGCGTGAAGAGATCCACCCAGCCGTCGCCGTCGAAGTCCCCCCACACCGCGGTCGCCCCGTATCCGGCGATATCCATTCCGAGCGTCGGCGCCATGTCCACGAACGTGCCGTCGCCCTGGTTCTTGAGCAGTCGCGCGCGCGTCCCGCTCCCGTAGGGTTGCAGCGCCAGATCGAGGTTCCCGTCGCGGTCGAAATCGCACCAGGCGCCACCATGGTAGTTCCCGTTCGCGAGCAGGGTGCGGAAGCCGGGCATCTCGCTGAAGACCCCATGGCCGTCGTTGCGCACCAGCGGCAGGTCGGGATCGCCGTCGTTGTCGTCGTCCCCCCAGGCCGGCGGCAGGCCCCCGGCGTAGGACGGGAACGTCGCGGCCGTCGACGCGAGGATGTCGGTGACGTCGAAACCGGCGGAGACCGACTTGGCGGCGTCCATCGTCACCGTCAGGGGGTTGGGGTTCCCCGCGGCGTCGCCACCCCAGGCGGCGAAGGTCGAGCCCGGGTCGGGGAACGCGGTCAGCGTCACCGTGCTCCCCTCGGGATAGCGGGCGAGCTCGGGGTCCCGGGTCACGCGCCCGTGGCCGACCACGCCCACCGTCAGGGCGTAGTCCGTGCCGGAGAAGCGGGCGGCGATGGTGTGGTCGGTGCTCACGCCCGTGAACGTGTAGCCGGTCACGGCCCCCGCCGATGCACCGTCGACCTCAACGTCGGCGACCTGATACCCCGGATCCGGGGTGATGACGAAGGCCTGGGTGCCGCCCGGGGCGACCACGACCGGCCCGTTCGGGCTGATGGTGCCGCCGCTGCCGGCGCTCGCGGTGATGGTCCAGTCCGTCCGGAAGCTGGCGGTGACGGTCCGGTCCACCGACATCGTCACCGCGACCGGATTGGCGGTTCCCGAGGTGTCGCCGCTCCAGCGGTCGAAGAGCCACCCCACCCCCGGTGTCGCCTTGAGCGAGACGATGCTCCCCTCGGCGTAGGCCGCCAGGTTGGGGCTCCGGGTGACGCTGCCCACGCCCACGACCTTCACGGTCATCGTGTGGGTCGTGACGGCGAAGCCGGCGGTGATGGTGTGGTCCGCGGTGACGTGAAGGAAGGTGTACGAGGTCACCGGGCCGACCGCGATCCCGTCCACGCGCACCGCGACCACGTGGTATCCGCTCAACGGCGTGATGGTGAACGTCTGATCCGCGCCGTAGGACACAGGCACCAGGCCGCCGGGGCTGATCCTCCCGCCGCTGCCCGCCGAGGCGGTGATGGTCCAGACGACGGCCGTGAAGGTGGCGCCGATGACCCGGTCCGCGTCCATCGTCACCCTGAGCGGATTGGTCGTGCCGGTGGCCCCGCCGCTCCAGCCCGCGAAGATCCAGCCCGAGTCGGGGACGGCGGTCAGCTGGACCGGGTTCCCCGCGGGGTAGTCGGGAACATCGGGGTCACGGGTCACCTTGCCGCCCCCGAGCACGTCGAGCGAGAGCGAGTGCAGGATGAGCGGCGGCCGCGTGGTGAGCGGCGCGGCGGCGGCGGCCGTGGCGAACGCGAGGAGGACCAAGACCCCGGCCACCCGAAACCGGGCACGGGCCCGCCCTGCGCCGGAGCCAAGGGGGATTCCGGCGGAACGCGCGGGAAACGTGGCGTTCACAATGGGTTCGAGAGCGGTCGGCCCGGGTCGTGGTCGTCGCATCGACCTGAAGTAGTCCGAAGGGGTATCGGCTGATCGAAGGGAGCGGATGAGGACGGATGCCCGCCCCAGACCCGCGGCAGCACGGGGCCACGCGGATCCATCGCGCTCTCGGCGGGAACCGGCCCCCTTCAGACCCTCCCAGGAGCCGCCAGGCACGTCAGACGTTCGATTGACGCGGCTCAAGTGTACGCCCCTCCGGCGCGCCCGGACAAGGCGGCGCTCCTCACGCCGCCGTCAGGTTGCCCTCGTGCCCGCGTCTCCGGCTATGCTGCGCGTCCATTCCCGGCCGGGCCCCCGCCGCGGCCGGGCCGACCACCGCGGGATAGCCCGACCGGGCCCTCTCCGACGCGCCATGGCTCCGGGAGTCGCCGATGGACCGATCCCCCGTCATCCGATGAAGCGCCCCCGACACGCCGGCCGTCCGGCGCGGCAACCCGGTGCGGGAAGGTCCCCGGCGCCGTCGCCGGGCCCCCAGGTTCTCGCGCCGCCGCCCCCACTCTTGAAGGACGCGTGGGCGCTCGTGCCGCTGCTCGCCGCCCTGGCCCTGGCGATCCACTCCTGGTTCGCCTTCGTGGGCGAGCCGATGGCGGACGATTTCGATTTCCTGCATCACACGTTCTTCACCGGGCGCGACCGCTGGTTCGACGGCGGCGGCTCCCGGTTCTACTGGCGCCCGGTGGCCCGGCAGCTCTACTACCGCCTGCTCGGCGACACGATGCTGGCCCACCCGGCCTGGGTCTCGGCCCTGGAGGTGGGCTTCGCGGCCCTCGCCGGGCTGTGCATCCACCGCGCGCTGCGGCGCTCCTGGCCGGGTGCCTGGGCCGCCGCCGCGGCCAGCTTCCCGCTGCTGATCGAGGCGGGCCGCCCGCTGGTCTCCTCGCCCACCAACTTCCAGGACCTGGGGGCGATCCTCTGGAGCGCCGTGGCCCTCCACGAGGCCGCGCACGCGCGGCGGTGGAGCGCGCTGGCGGCACTGCTCGCGGGATTGCTCTGCAAGGAGATGGTCGTGGTCACGGCGGTGGCGCTGCCGCTGGTGGCGGGGGCCAAGACGACGACGGCGGGCGCTCCTCCCACGCGGCGGCGTCTCCGCTGGCTGGTCGCGGTCGGGATCCTCGTGGTCGCGTGGGCCGTCGTCTATCGCATCGTCCTGCTCCGTGCCGGGCTCCTGCTCGCGCGCGACGCGGGCCAGGACCAAGGTGCGCTGGCCGCCCCCTGGCTCAACCGGTTCGTCTGGGCCTGCGGCGAGAGTCTGGGCGACGCCATGAGCCTGCCGGCCTTGACGCCGGCGCTGCGCGGCGGAGCGCTCGCCGCCCTCGCGACGGTCGCGGTGGCCACGATCGGCCTCCTGGCCGCGGACCGCGCCGCGCGCGCGCGCGTGATGGCGCGCGGGCCGTGGGTGGTGGGCGGCCTCGCCTGGTTCGTCCTCGCCACCGCGACGCTCGCGGACGTCTATCCCGACTGGCGGCCGTACCGCAGCCCCTTCGGCGCCATCGGGCTCGGGGTCGCGTGCGTGGCACTGCTCGGGGCCGCCTGGCCCCCGCTGCTCGCCGCCCTGGTCGCCGTGCGCCTCGTCACCTTCGCCGCGAGTCCGCCGCCGCCCGAACGGGTGGCGGCCGACGTCGCGAGCGCCTACTCGCTCGACTTCGCGAAGCTGGTCCGGCTCCAGCGCCTGGTGGGCGAGACGCGGCGCGCCCTGGCGGTGGCGTTGCCCCCGCCGGCGCACGGGGCGCGCGTCGCCGCGCACTACTATCCGCGCGGCGCGCTCTACGCCTTCGCCGGCGACCGGGCGCTCCAGACCTGGTATCGGGACACCACGCTCCACTGGGTGCCGATCCGCACCGCGGTGCTGGAACCCAACGGCGCCACGACGGTGGCCTTGGAGCTCCAGCCGGCCGCCGCACGCCAGGTGGTCCCGGTGAGCCCGCAGGCGCTCTGGCATCTCGAGGACGCCGACCATCACATCGAGGCCAAGCGCTGGGCGGAGGCCCTGGCGTCGCTCAAGGCCGCCGACTCGCTGGAGCGCGACCCGGACGCGCGCATGTTCGCCAGCATGCTGGCCGGCAAGCGCGCCTTGGCGCTGGTGGGCATCGGGCGCGTGGCGGAGGCCGAGACCCAGGCGGCCCGGAGCCTGGCGCTCTGGCCCGGCAACGATGACGCGCGCTACGCGCGCGTCGGGGCGGCGTTACGGCTCGGGCGGCTGGCCGACGCGGAGGCCGACCTCGAGGCGCTGGCGCGCGCGCATCCGTCGGACGCCGG
Organism: Candidatus Eiseniibacteriota bacterium; assembly: GCA_005893365.1. Lineage (GTDB taxonomy): Bacteria > Eisenbacteria > RBG-16-71-46 > RBG-16-71-46 > RBG-16-71-46 > WS-11. The sequence continues at coordinate 677 of VBPB01000190.1, read as the reverse complement.
GCTCAGGCGCATGCTGGACGACACGCGCCGCGCGCGGCGGGCCCAGGAGGCGGGCCGCCCGTAGCCGGCGGCCGAAGGCCCGCGCCGCGCGGGGACGCGGCCGGCCCACGACCGGGCGGCTCGGGTGGTGCCGGGAGCAGGACTCGAACCTGCACGGGGTTGCCCCCAGGGCGTTTTAAGCGCCCTGTGTCTGACCAGTTCCACCATCCCGGCTCGCGGGGGGCCGGCTCCGCGCCCGGCACAGAGTGCCTCGTCCGCGGCGCGCGTGCCACCGGGAATGCGACCGCGGCACGCGGAGGAGTCGGACCGCGGCACTAGTGCCCGTGGCCCCCGTGACCGTCCATCACGTCCGCGACCTTCACGATCGGATAGCGCGCGACGAATCCCTGCACGCGCCACCCGAACAGGCCGAGGAAGCCGAAGGAGACGGCGATCTCGGGCAAGCCCACCCAGACCTGGTCCGGGTGGAGCGAGGGCATCACCAGGATGTGCCGCTCCATCCACATGCCGACCAGGATGATGACCGAGAACAGGCCGAGCCAGAACGGACTCTTCTTGGTGGCCATGTTCATCAGCCCCAGGAACGGCAGCAGGAACACGAAGGTGAAGACGGTGAAGGCCAGCGTCCGCCAGGGGTCCTCGAAGCGCAGGAACACCCAGCCGGTCTCCTCGGGCAG
>VBPB01000189.1 GCA_005893365.1 Candidatus Eiseniibacteriota bacterium | reverse complement strand
GATCGCGTAGACGACGATGATCGCCGGGGCGCGCTGCGACAGCCGGTGGCGCTGCCAGTCGGCCTCCGCCTGGTCGCCGCGCCAGCCGTCGCTCAGCCGCTCGTAGTCCGACTTGAGCTCGGCCGCCACGTGCTCTTTGAGCAGGTGCGCGTCGGTGCGCAGCGAGGTGCGCACCAGGTCGCGGGTGAGGTAGAGGAGCAGCCCCTGCCCGAGGACCGTGCGCAGGTAGAGGAAGGGCAGATTGAGGTACGCCGCCTGGCGCGCCTCCACCTGCTGCGTCCACGGCAGGT
>VBPB01000007.1:23292-23764 GCA_005893365.1 Candidatus Eiseniibacteriota bacterium | reverse complement strand
CACGCGCGCGGCCGGGAGGCGGTGCTCCGCGATCAGCCGCAGCGCGTCGTCCGGATCGGGCGGGTCGCCCACCACGATCTTGAAGGTCGCGTTCGGCTCGTCGACCCAGGCCGCCGAGGAGCGCCACGACCGTTCCCACCCCGGCGTGGCCGCGGGCAGCTTGGGCGACACATTGTAGAACAGCCGCGCGTGGGACAGAGGCGGCGGGCCGATGCCGCTGGTCTCGACCTCGACCCGCGGCCAGCGCTCGAGCGCGAGCCCGAGCAGCGCCGCGAGCCCCGGATGCTCGAGCGGCTCGCCCCCCGTCACGACCAGCAGAGGCGCATCCCCGAGCGCACGGGCCTCGTTCCAGATCTCCGAGGCCGCCATCGCCCGCCCGCCGCCCGCATCCCCCGAGTACTTGGTGTCACACCAATGGCACCCCACCCCACACCCCTGCAGCCGCACGAAGTGCGCCGGCGTGCCGGCCGAC
>VBPB01000007.1:0-23276 GCA_005893365.1 Candidatus Eiseniibacteriota bacterium | reverse complement strand
CCTGCTCCATGGGTGCAAGGGCTAGCTTGGGTTGCGGAGAGGCGTCGGGCGCACGATGAGTATGGGTCGTGCCAGGAATCCTGGAAGAGCACCGTGATCGTACAGCGGACCCAGCACTTCATCATCCCGGGTGTTGTCGTGGAACAGGTCCTGCCGGTACCCCCGCGCGTGCACGACATCCGGCGACGACATCGTCGAGGCAGGCGGGCGCGTCCTGGTAAGTCCTACGGCGCCGTGAACTCCTTCGGCTTGGCCTCGGCCGCCGTCTCGACCGCCCGCGTGTAGAGGGTCCGGTTGCCGTTCTTGTGGGCCGTCGGGAACCACAGCCCGTCGTGCTCCTCCCAGCCCTCCCAGGTCCACGGCACCGGCGGCGGCGGCATCCCCTGCAGCAGGTGCTCCCACTTCTCGACCCGGTGATTGGCGCGGTTCACGTACACCCAGTAGCGGTCGCCGGGCGTCATGCCCACGTTCTCGAACGAGAGGGCGAGCCGGTCGTAGACCGCGGCCGTGGTGCTGTCCTTCACCTCGCCGTCGTACTTCAGCGTGACGCCCGGGTCGCGCAGCTTGTAGGGCATCAGGAACCAGTAGCTGCGTTCACCCAGCCCATCCCGGTCGAGTCGTTCAGGTTCTCGATGTAGGTGAACGGTTGTCCCGCGCGGTTGGTGCCGTCCACGCGCTGCCAGCCGGTGAACTTGTCCCAGGCGTGCCGCCGTCCGGGGCGCACCGTGTCGCCCACCGCCAGCTCGAACGACCAGCGCAGGTAGTGCAGCGAGTCCCACTTCGGCTTCCCGCCCAGGGCCTTCATGACCTGGTCGGCGATCTCGACCGCCTTGGGATCGGATGCGGCCGTCTCGGCGCCCGCCGGGCGGGCGATGGCCAACAGCAGGATGCAGGCGACTCCGAACACGCGTCTCATGCGAGGCTCCGTCGCGGATGGCTCAATGGCCAGCATCGCGGGTGAGGTCGAACTCCTTGCCGCAATTGAAGCACTTCCAGTGGTAGACGGCCTGGTCACGCGGCCAGCTCACATGATCCTTGCGGCCGCAGCCGGGGCATGAGATGCGCACGCGCTCGGTGGCCGGGGACGCGGGGTCCTTCGTCTCGTGGGTCATCAGGGGTCGGGGTTGGGGTGGGTCGGTGGGTTCCCGCGCGCAGTCTAGCAATCCCGACTAGGCAGGGGTACCCACTTCTCCGGGCGGCCCGGGCGGGCCGGCGAGCAGCGCTGCCAGCCGTGCGGTGAACGCCGAACGCGGCAGCACCAGGTCCACGCCGGCGGCCTGTGCCGCCTCCCGGAGGGCCGCCTCCACATGCGGATAGAACCCCACCACGGGGATGGCGCGGGTCGCGGGATCGGCCTTGAGGGCCCGCGTCAGCCCCAGCGGATCGCCCGCCGACTGGAGGTCGAGGATGACCAGGTCGGGCGGATGGGCGGCGATGGCGGCCAGGGCCGCGCCCGGGGCCGGCGTCTCCAGCGCGATGCCGAGCTGGGCCGCGGTCGTCGCGATGCGCGTGGCGAAGAAGAGATCGGGCACGACCACGGTGACGCGGCGCGGGCTCATCGCTCGGCCCCGGCGGGACCGGTCGGATCGGGCAGGCCGGAGGCGGCCCGATGGCCGAACACCGCGAGCAGCCCGCACAGCGCGAACACCGTCGGCGCGTTGAACCCGTCCACCAGCGCACCCCCGACGATGGGCAACAGCATGGTGGCGCCGAGGAAGGTGTTCATCAGGCCCACGAACGCGTGGCGGCGTCCCGGCGGGGCCAGCTCGATGACCAGGCTCCCGAAGGCGATCAGCATCGCGCTCTGGATCGCGCCGCCCGCGAAGGCCACCCCCTCGAGTGCCGTCACGGAGGTCCCGGCGGAGAGCCAGCCGAGCGACCACGGCGAGGCCACCGCGATCGCCGCCGCCGCGAGCGAGGCGGCACTGCTGCCGGAGGCCGCGATCTTCATGAGGGCGCGGTTCCCACGCCGGTGCGAGAGCCGCTGCCACGCCAGGTTCGAGACCACGAAGCCCGCCACCCGCGCGAGCAGGAACGTGCCGGTGACCGTGGGCCCGCCGCCCAGGTCGCGCACGGCGAACACCACCATGAAGGGGCTGGTGGTCAGCCACATCGAGAGCGTGCTGCGGGCGATGAACAGCCGCCGGAAGGTGGCGTCGCGGCGGAGCAGCGACGCGCCGACGCGGAGCTGACCCAGCGGCGTGTCGGCCGCCTGGCCGACCGGCCCGACCGGCTCGCGGATGGCCGAGAAGAGCCCGTAGCCGATCGAGACCGTCACGGTCGCCAGGCCGAACAGGACCGCGTAGCGGGTCCCCACGTCCGTGATGCGCGCCGATTCGCGCACGACCACGCCGGCGCCGGCCGCGAGCAGGCCGCCCCAGAAGAGCCGCTGCGCCCAGTAGGCCGCGAGCCGCTCGCGCGGCACGGTCTTGCCCACCACCTCGAAGAACGGGATGGCGGAGACGCCGGCCCCGAACGCGTAGACGCCGTAGCAGACCAGGAACACCGCCAGCAGGGCGCCGGGATGAGTGGCGGTGAGCGCGAGGGTCAGGGCTGCCAGTGCCGCCAGCGCCAGCCCCCGCACCACCGCGGCGCGGCGATAGAGCCAGAGCAGGCGCGGGGAGCGCGCCACCCAGGTCGCGACCGGGAACTGCGGCAGGAACCAGCCCATGTCGCCCAGCGAGGCACAGAGTCCGATCACGGCGCTCGACGAGGTCAGCCGCGACACGAACACCGGGATGACCGTGCCCGAGTCGATGAAGCCCTCCCCGGCCTGGTAGAGGGCCCCGTTCAGCACGCCCAAACGGTGGCTGCGGCGCTGCTCGGCCGGGCCGGCCGGCGCGGCGGGCGGTGGGACTAAGTCCGAAGGCAGGGAGGGCAGGGCGACGTCTTCGACGGTCATCGGTCCCATGGGGTGGCAAAGATGCTACGCCGGCACTTGGACTTGCGAGGAGAAACTGACGGCCCAAGCCCGTCAGCCCCTTCAAGGCGACTGAGGCGATCGCTTGGCCGGCCGGCAAGGTGAGGCGACCCCCGGCGGGCACCACCGACCATCGCGCCGATGTCAGGTGCCGGGAAGCTCTGAGGCCAGGCTATTGACAGTGACGAGCGCCGGCCACAAACTGCATTCGGAAGCAAGGGTGCCGGTGAACTCGGTTGCGGCACTACCGGCCGGGGATGGAACTGTGGCTCGGCTCCCCCGACCGGCGAACTCGGCCGCGACAAACTGGATCGCCCCTTCCCGGAACGCGCGGGCGCTACGGGTGCGCGTCCCGATAATGACGACGGCGGACGATCGTCCACCGTCGTCGTTTTTTTTGCGGGATCCTGTGCGGAGCCAGCCCTTCCTGATTGACCTGCCCCGCGAGGTCGCGAGATAGTGACAGGCCGATTCCGCGCTGGCGGGTCCCCTCCCGGCCCCCGGCGGCATCCGGGCCGACCGCACGCGCCTCGTGCGGAAAAGGGGGTGTTGTGTCCTCGCCGCGCCGCGCAACCCGCAACCTAGTCCTCGCAGCCCTGCTGGCCGCCAGCAGCGCCGCTCTGGGCTGCTCCCCGGCCACGCGGGCCGAGCAGGTCGATCCCCCCGGCCCCGCGACCGAGGCCACGGCCATGGTCGCGGCCCCGCCGGACTCGGCCGCCGGCGCGGCGTCGGCGACCGACCCGACCTTCGACACCGCCTTGGTCCCGCTCCACGACGTCGAGATCTACTCGCGCATCGACGACGAGGCGGTCGCGGTGGATGTCGAGGAGGGCGCGCGCGTCGCGCCGGGCGACCGGCTGGCCCAGCTCGACGACCGCGACCGCAAGGCGACGCTCGACATGCGCGAGGCCGAGGTGGCGCGCGCGGAGTCCGCCTGGCAGCGCGCCCAGAGCCTGCACGACAAGAGCCTCATCTCCGAGGAGCAGTTCGTGGCCGCGCGCTCGGACTGCCTGATCGCCAAGGCCCAGCGCGACGGTGCCCGGGTCGAATACGAGCGCTGCGCGATCCGCACGCCGATCCGCGGCGTGGTCGAGCAGCGGCTGGTCCAGCACGGGCAGTCGGTGAAGGAGGGCGACCTGCTCTTCCGCATCGGCGATCCGGACACGCTGCGCGCCGAGCTGCTGCTGCCCGAGGCCCGCCTCGGCACGGTGCGCGTCGGCCGGCCGGTGCGCATCATCCCCGCCGCGGGCGGGGCCGAGGTCCGCGCCCGGGTCACGCGGGTGAACCCGCTGGTGGACGCGGCGAGCGGCACGTTCCGGGTGGTCATCGACCTCGACAATCGCGCGGGCCGGCTGCACGGGGGCATCTCGGCCCGAGTGGTGTTCGACAGCCTGGGCACCGCCGCGAGGTAGGCGTGAAGGCCCAAGACCTCCCGAAGCTCCGCGCCGATCTCACCTGGCGCCGGTTCGTCTCGGAGGGGCAGGACTCCTACATCTTCAAGGACGAGATCACCCAGGCGTACGTGAAGCTCGACGCGATCAGCGGCTCGCTGGCGCTCAAGCTCGACGGCCGGACCTCGCTCGCCGATCTGCTCGCCTGGGCGAGCGAGACCTGGACCAGCCTGGACTTCGACGCCGACTACATCGCCGACGTCGTCGCCGACCTCAAGCGCTACGGGTTCATCGAGGACCCGTTCCAGCGCAACGCCATGCTGCGGGCGCGCGCGCGCGAGGAACGCGCGCAGATCACCACCTCGACCTTCAAGAACCTCATGTCGATCCCGTTCGGGACGGTCGATCCCGACCGCTTCCTCACCCGCACCTACCCGCGGATCCGGTTCTTCTTCACCGCCCCGGCGATCACGATCGGCCTGGGGCTGTTCGTGCTCTCGGTCTATCTGATCTGGACCCACCGCGCGCTGATGGAAGATCAGACCCGGGGGATGCTGTCGGGCGGGGGGCTCCACGGCGTCGGGTTGCTGCTCCTGTGGCTGACGATGATCTTCACCATCACCATCCACGAACTGGGGCACGGCTACGCGGTCAAGCACTTCGGCGGCAAGGTGAGCAAGATCGGCTTCCTGTTCATCTTCTTCCTGCCGGCGATGTTCTGCGACACCAGCGACTCGCACCTGTTCGCGAACTGGAAGCACCGGGCGTGCGTGGCGCTGGCCGGCACCTACGCCGAGCTCTACGTGGCGATGCTCGCGACCGTGGTCTGGTGGGCGACGCCCGGCGATCTGGTGGTCAACAAGCTCGCCTACAACGTCATCCTGCTGGCCAGCATCAGCGGCATGGCCCTCAACTTCAACCCGCTCATCAAGCTCGACGGCTACTTCATCCTCTCGGACGTGCTCGACCAGCCCAACCTCCAGGAGGACGCGTTCGGCTATCTGGGCTACCTGGTCCGGCGCTTCGTGCTGCGGCGGAAGGACCAGGAGTGTCCGATCGAGGGGCGCCGGCGCAAGCGCATCCTCGCGGTCTACGCCCTGGCCTCGGCCCTGTACACCATCGCGTTCGGCATCCTCATGTTCGTGATCGTGCGCGAGTTCCTCATCAAGAGCCTCGCGTTCATCGGTGCCCTGATCGCCGCCCTGGCCCTGGCGTTCGTCTTGAGCCGCCTCGTGCGCCCACTGGTGCGGGGCGCCCAGGCCTGGGCGCTCGACCATCGTGGCCAGGTCCGCCGGCATCAGCTGCCGGTGCTGGCGGGCATCACGCTCCTGCTGGTCGGGTTCTTCGTGCTGCCGATGCCCGGCCGCCGGGTGTTCACGGTCGAGCTCGAGCCGGTGCGGACCGCGGCGCTGGTGGCCCCGGAGGGCCTGCAACTTCGCGAGGCCGCCTGGAGCTCCGGGACATCGGTCGCCGCCGGCCAGGTCCTCGCGGTGATGGATGCCGACCGCGAGGCCGCCCTCGGGGGCGAGCGGGAGGCCGAGGCCGGGGCGCTGCGCATCCGCGGCAGCGCCGCCCAGCGCTCCGGGAACGACGGGGCGGCGGTGGCGGCACGCGCCGGCGCGGTGGCGGCGGAAGCGGGGGCGCGGCTGATGGGCCAGCGGGTCGCGCGCTCCGAGCTGCGTGCCCCGTTCGCGGGCCGGGTGCTGAGCTCCACGCTGCTCGGCCGCGCCGGCGCCCGCTACGAGGCCGGCGACACGCTGTGCCTGGTCGGGGACTTCGCCGCCGTCCGCGCGACCGCCCACCTCTGGGAGTTCGACCTGGAGGACGTGCAGGTGGGGGCCGACGTGCGCGTGCGCCTGCGCGCCGAGCCGGGCCGGCGGCTGCACGGCCGGGTGACCGAGATCCAGCCGGTGGCCGAAGAGGTCGACGGACAGCGCCGCTATCAGGTGCACATCGCGCTCGATGATCCGCCGCAGGAGATGCGCGCCGGACTCACCGGCCGCGCCTCGATCCCGACCCCCTGGCGCACGCCGGCGGCCCACCTCGCGCGGATGCTCGCCCGCTTCGTGCGCCTCGACCTCTGGGTGTGACGTGGCCCAAGGCCCGGACGTGACCCCCAGCGAGCGCGAGAAGGAGCTGCAGCGCGAGCTGCAGCACGCCTACGAGACGCTGACCGACGTCACCAGCCGGCTGCTGCTGGTGAACGAGGCGGCCGAAGCCGCGGGCTCGGGCGCCGACCGCGACGACATCTGCCGGAAGTTCCTCGCCACCGCGGCCCGCGGGGTCGCGGCGCGCCGCGCCGCCTTGTTCCTGATCGAGGATGGCGTCTCGCTCGGCGCCAGCTATGGCCTCAGCGACGAGGAGCAGGAGGTCCTGGCCGGCAGCGTCGCCGACGCCGAGGTCTGCGAGCAGGCGAGCGGGGGGCGCGCCCCCCTGATCGTGGACGAGGCGCTCATCGACGACGACGTGCGCGAGTCGCTGGCCCGGGGCGCGGCCGAAGAGGCGGAGGGGGACGCGGCGGAGGGGGACGGCGAGGCGGAGGATGAGGGGGACGAGGAGGGCGAGGGCGAGGCGGAGGCGGACGAGGACGAAGCGGACGAGGACGAAGCGGACGAGGACGAGGAAGGGGATGAGGAGGACGGCGCGGAGGCGGACGCGGCCGACGAGGCGGCGGAGGGCGAGGAGGACGGCGAGGCGGCGGAGGAAGGGCCTTCGTTCGGCATCTACCTGCCCACCCATCTCGAGGGCGATCCCGTGGGCGTGCTGGCCCTGGGCGACCGGCTGGGCGGGCGCCCGTATCGCCACGACGAGCTGGTCTTCCTCCAGTACCTGCTGCACCAGTTCGCCCTCACGCTCCACCGCAGCACGCTGCTGGAGCAGAACGAGGCGCGTCTCAAGGAGCTCGACGCGCTGCTGCGGGTGAGCCGCGAGATCACCTCGACCCTCGACCTGGACGCGGTGCTGCGGTCGGTGGTGAACACCGTCGCCGCCGTGCTCGAGAACGACCGGGCCGAGATCGCGCTCCTGCGCGGCGACAAGCTGGTGCTGCGCTCGGTCTCCGGCCTGACGCGCCTCGACGCCGACCAGACCGAGCTGTTCAAGCTGACCGCCCCGCTCGAGTACCTGCGGCTCCATCCGCGGCGTCTCCAGATCGGGGCGGACGACCTGACCAACGAGCCGCCCCCCGCCGGGCACGCGGTGTTCGGCGAGTACTTCTCCGCGCAGGAGATGCGCAGCTTCATGGCGCTGCCGCTCCAGGACGACCAGGGGCTGCTCGGCTACCTGTGCCTCGAGTCGCGCCAGGACGCCTGGGCCATCGAGCCGGCGGAGGGCGACACGCTCAGCATCCTGGCGGCGCAGACCACGGTCGCCATCCGCAACGCCACGCTCTACTCCGAGATCCCGCTGCGCGGGATGGCGCGGCCGGTCGCCCATCTGCGCACGCGCCTGCAGACGCTCTCGGCGCGCGGGCGCGTGATCGCGCTGGCCACGGCCGTGGCACTGCTGGCCGGCCTCCTGCTCCCCATCTACCCGGAGCGGGCGGGGGGTGCGGCCGCGGTCCGGCCGTTGCGCCTCCAGGGTGCCCGGGCCATGACCGAGGGCGTGATCACGCGATCGCTGATCCGGGGCGGCGAGGAGGTCCACGGCGGCCAGCCGCTCGCGGTGCTCGCCGACCTCGAGCTGGCCGGCCGGATCGCCGACCTCAAGGGGCAGATCGAGGGCGCGCGCCGGGACGTCGCGACCGCCCGGCGCGCCGGCGACGTCGGCGGCTGGCGGGGCGGCGAGATCCGGCAGGCGGCGTTCGAGCGGTCGCTGGCGATCGAGCAGCAGCGCGAGCGCGCGAGCGTGCTGGCGGCCCCCCTCTCGGGCCAGGTGCTGGAGCTCGACCTCCCGCAGCGCGTCGGCCAGCACCTGGGCGCGGGGGAGAGCTTCTGCACCGTGGCCGCACTCGGGACCATGGCCGTGGACTTCGCCGTCGCCGAGGAGCAGATCGGGCGGGTCAAGCTCGGCCAGTCGGTGGCGGTCAAGGTCATGACCTTCCCCACGCACACCTTCCACGGCCAGGTGATCGAGGTGGGCTGGCTCGGGCGTCCGCAGACGACCGGGAACGCCGCGTTCCTGGTCCGCGCCCTGGTCGAGAACCCGGACCAGCGCCTGCGGCCGGGCATGACCGGGGTGGCGAAGGTGAGCCTGGGCTGGCGCGCGCCGGGCATCCTGCTGCTCGAGCCGATCCTGCGCGGCATCCAGATGACCTGGTTCTGAGACGACCTCGCGCACGTCCGCACGGCGCTCCCGCAGAGGATGCGGAGTTCAGCAGACTCGCGGGTGGAGGAGACGCACCGGCGCCGCGCGCCGGCCCGTACTAACTCGTTGTGAAGACAACCGAGATTCATGGCTCTAAACGAAACTTGCGGCTCGGCACGCAGCATGCTGTACCCCTGACAACGTCGGCCGCCCCGTACCTCGGGCGTGCCGCAGCCAATCACCCCTTCACTGAAGGAGATGTCCGATGGCAGCCAAGAAGATCACGTCGAAGACGCGCAAGGTCACGCGCGCGAAGGCCACGAAGAAGTCGTCCGTCCGCTCCGGTCGGAAGGCTCCGGGCGGTCTCCTCAAGTCGCCGCCCACCGGCGCGCCGGTCCCGGTGGATTGGACGTAGATCGAAGGCAGGGCCGCAAGCGTGAAGCCCCGGGAATCCCCCGGGGCTTCGTGCTTGCGGGGCAGGTCCATCCGCCAGGGCCGCGACGGTCCGCGCCAACCGGAAGGCGCCTGGGACGCTGTCGGTGGCGTATGGCGGCCCTCCCCAGGAGATCACGACCACCTGGTCGTCGCGGGGGTGGCCGTGCGCACCCAGGCGCCGGGTTCCTCCGCCGCCTGGGTGTTTTCTATCCCTGACCTTGCCCGCGGAAGCCGCCCGACCCGACCCCGGGCTCGCCCGGGACCGCGCTCGACTATTGGTGGTCCCGGGCCAGCGCAGTATGCTTGCCGCGTAGCCATCCGCAGTGCCGCTCCGCAGCGGTTGCGGACATCGTCACGCGCGATGGCTCACGCGGGACGCCGAGCGGGCTCGGACACACCGCATCGTGTTGCGGCAAGCGGAGTGGGCCCGCATCGACGCGACATCGGCACGAATGGCACGCGGGATGCTCATGGTCCCGGCAGCAGTTCGGGAGTCGATCGAGCGAAGCCGAGTTCCACCGACGACAGGAGGTGACACCATGGCAGCGAAGAAGACGACCAAGACGCGCAAGTCCACCCGCGCGAAGGCCACGAAGAAGAGCAGCGTCCGCTCCAGCCGCAAGGCCCCGGGCACCCTGCTGAAGGCGCCGGGTTCGGTTGCGGGCAAGACGTTCGACGCGATCACCATCACCTAGGATCGTAAGCGTCTTGAAACGAGGAAGCGCCGGGCGGGACCCGGCGCTTCCTCGTATTGGTGCCGTGGCGGGAAACCCTCACGGCGCCGCGCAGCCGACCGAGCCTGGCATGCGGGGTGGTGCGTCGGCGTCGTGCGTCAGCGTCGCGCGTCAGCGCCTCGCCACCAGCCGGTGCGCCCGCTGGAGGATCTCTTCGTAGCCGGCGGGCAGCTTCACGAAGATGTGCTTGAGCTCGTCCTCGGCGTGCGCCGCGCGCAAGGCATCGGCCACCTTCTGCACGCGCGGCAGCACCCGGGGCAGCAGCTCCTCGCAGCCAGCGACCGCCCGGGCGGCCGCGGCCGTGTCGCCCTCGGCCTCCACCAGCAGCCGGAGCGTCTCGCCGATCATGTAGTAGGAGAGCGCCGAGCGCTCGGTGAGCGGGACCGCCTGCCCGGAGCGCTTGCGCCGCTGGAGCAGGCGCGCCGCCTCGATCACGTTGAAGCGCGCCGCGCGCACCTGGACCAGCACCCACTCGCCGAGCCGTCCGCGCGGCGCCCGCGAGGTGCCGCTCCAGGGCGGGTCCTCGCCCGCATGCTGGCGGCGCCAGACCTGGTCCAAGTCCTCGCGCGTGATGTGGCCGTCCTGGCGCGCCCGCACCGTGAGCGCCGCGCACAGGTTGGTCAGCTCGCGGATGTTCCCGGGCCAGGAGTGCTCGCCCAAGGCGCCGATCACGTCCGCGTCCATCTCCCACGCCTTGACCCCCAGCTCCTTGCACTGGCGGGTCTGGATGTGGCGCAGCAGCGGCACCATGTCCTCGATCCGCTCGCGCAGCGGCGGGACGCGGATCGAGAACACGGTGAGGCGGTAGTAGAGGTCCTCGCGGAAGCGCTTGGCGTCCACCTCGGCGCGCAGGTCGCGGTTGGTGGCGGCGACGACCCGCACGTCGCCGTCGATCACCCGCTCGTCGCCGACGCGGCGGAAGCGACCCTCCTGCAGCACCCGCAGCAGGCGCTTCTGGAGCGGGAGCGGCATCTCGCCGATCTCGTCCAGGAACAGCGTGCCGCGATGGGCCAGCTCGAAGGCGCCGCGCCGATCGCGATGCGCCCCGGTGAACGCCCCGCGCACGTGGCCGAACAGCTCGCTCTCGATCAGATCGCGCGGGATGGACCCGCAATCCACGACCTCGAACGGCCCCTCCGCCCGCTCCGACAACCCGTGGATGGCGTGCGCGGCGAGCTCCTTGCCGACGCCGGACTCGCCGGTCAGCAGCACCGGGAACGGCGTGGGCGCGACCGCCACCAGCTCGCGGCAGGTCTCGAGCAGCGCGGCACTCTCGCCCACCATCGCCTGGAGCGGCGGATGCGCCTCGCGCAGCAGCTCGAGGTCCCGCGCCGGGCCCCGCGGGCCGGCGCCGCGCCGCGCCACCCCATCGGTGGGGTAGAGGCCGCCGGAATGATCGGGGTCGCGGGCGGGCCGGGTCGCCAGCGCCTGGGCGGCGAGCGAGGCCAGCGAGTCGAGCAGCGCCAGGTGCTCGTCCTCGTAGTCACCGGGCAGGACCCGGGGGCCGAACACCATCAGGCCCAGGAGCCCGTGGGCGTCCGAGACCGCGACCGCCACCGCCGCGTCGTAGTGTTCGACCAGCCGGTCGCGCAGCTCGCCCGGCAGGCGGGCGGCCGAGGCGCCGTCGGTGGCGAACGCCCCTTCGCACAGCAGCCACTCGCGGGCCTGGGCGGTGATCGGCAGCATCTCGCCGCGCTCGGCGTCGTCGAGCCCCGAGCTGTGCACCAGGCGATACCGCCCGCGATCGTCGGCGACGAACATCGCCCCGGAGCGCGCCCCCATCACGCCCATGCTGGAGTGGATCACGCGCGAGGCGACCTGCGCGTGGTTGCGCGCGCCGAGGAGGGTGCGCGCGGCCTCGTACAGACTCGACAGCTCGGCGAGCCGGCGCTGGGATTCCTGGGGAGGTTCCACCAGCTCCGGCAGACGGATTCGGCGACTCATCCACGGCCTCCTGCGTTCGCCGCATCGGGGGCACGCGGTGAGTGCGGCGTGACGGGACGGTAGCAGAGGGCCGGGGGCATCCGATAGGGGGTGGCGCCGCCGCGGCCGGCCCGCCGGCCGCCGCGCGGGCGATCCGGCCCGGCCGCCCGGGCCGCGCCGGGGCCTGCCGCCGCGCCCGAGGTCATCGCGGCGCGCCCAGGGCGCGCGCCAGCTTGGGCAGGCTGACGTCGTAGCGGTACTGGATGTTCATGTGGCCGTCGTCGAACTCCTCGACCTCGTGGCGGATGCCGAGGGCCTTGAGCCGGCGCGCCAGCATCCGCATCCCCAGGTGGAGGTGCCACTCATCGCGGATGCCGCAGTCGAGGTGCAGGAGGGCGAGCCAGCGCAGGGCGTCGGCGTGGCGGTCCAGCATCACGATCGGGTCGAGGGCGAGCCAGCGCTCCCAGACCTCGGGCCGGAACGCCCCGGTCTCGAGATCGCAGGGCAGCTCGATGCCGAAGGGCGTGGCCGCGGGATCGGGCGAGTAGGCGGCGGCCATGCCCAGGATGTTGAGCGCCACCAGGTCCTCGGGCTTCTTTTGAGCCGCGGCCTCGAAGTCGGCGAACCAGCGGGCCAGCCCGCCGGCGTTCTGGACCCGCGCGCAGAACTTGGGGACGTCGCCCCGGTAGCAGTACTCGAAGTACATGTCGCCGCTGTGGCAGGCGACGGCGCCGAACACCTCGGGGTGGCGCATGCCCTGCACCAGCGCGCCGTAGCCCCCGGAGGGCTTGCCCAGCACGCCCCGGTGCTCGCGCCCAGCCAGCGTGCGGAAGCTGCGGTCCACGAACGGCACCAGCTCGGCGATCAGATGCGTCTGGTAGCGGCCCGTGGCGCTCGAGTCGAGGTATTGCGAACCGCCGTAGCGGGTGGCGCAGTCGGGCATCACCAGGATCATCTCGCCGCAGCCGGCCGCGATCAGCGCGTCCATGCGGGCGTCGAGCGGGGGATTCCAGAGGTTGTCGTTGAGCAGCATCGGGCCGCGGCCGGTGAACCCGGTCAGGACGAAGGCGACCGGATAGCGCCGCTCCGGCCGCTCGTCGTACGACGGGGGGAGATAGGCCGGGACGCGTCGCGCGTGCGGGTCGCCCGCGGCATTGCCCTCGAGCACCTCGCTCACGAAGCGCACCCACTGCACGCGACCCGTCTTCATCGGACCTCCCGCGTCAGGCGTCAGAACTCCATCACCGCGGCACGCGCCCCCGAGCGCCGGTCGAGCGCCCGCCGCACCGCGCTCAGCGTCGAATCGTCGGCCCAGGCGGGATAGAAGCGGACCAGGCTCTCCAGCTCCCGGCGCGCCGCTTGGTCGAGCCGCACCCGCTCGAGTCCGGCCGTCAGGTCACGGCGGGCGAGCAGATTCCTGGGGTCGAGGAACGCCGCCACCTTGAGCTCGAGCAGCGCGTACTTGAGCTGCCGGCCCAGCAGCAACTCGCCCAGCGCCCCGTGCGCCTCGGGCCGGCCCACGCCGCTGCGGATGGCCACGAACAGGTGGCGTCGCGCGGTGAGCGTGTCGCCGCCCAGGAGCGCGTCGCGCGCCGCCAGCATGCTCGCATCATACGCCGCGCGGTCGTCGCGGGCGCCGAATGCCTGCCAGGCCGCCTCGGCGTCGTCGCGGTGAGCGCGCCACAGCTCGGCCCAGCCCAGCCAGTAGAGGTCGTCCGTGCGCTCGCGGCCCGTGGCCAGCCCACGCCGCAAGGCGTGCGCCGCGCCCGCCGGCCGGTCGAACAGGAGCAGGTCGCTGCCGACCTGGAACCACGGGTCGTGGTTGGCGCCGTAGAGCGGAGCGAGTCGCGCGCCGTCCCAGTAGAGGAAGCGGCACGGGTGCGAACCCGCCGTGGTGTCGGAGAACTGGGAGTAGAAGTACGAGGCCAGGGTCGTGTCCCGGTAGAGGTCGCGGACCAGGGCACCGCTGCCCATCTGGAAGCCCGCCCACGGGGGCAGCGTGGCGAAGAAGAACCGGGTGCCGGGCGCCGGGCGCGGCTCGGACCGGCGGAGCTCGCGCCGCAGCGCCTCGGAGAGCGCGGCGCCGCGCTGGAAGTAGAAGGACGTCAGGTGCGAGGTCCAGGTCCACGGCCGCTCGTCCACCGCGAAGGCGCGCACCCCGCTGTTGCCCGCGTGCCACCAGAGCAGCGCCGCCGTGAGTCCGAGCCAGGCCCAGCGGTCGATGCGCCGCAGGAGCGCCCCGACGACGATCGCCCCACCGACGGCGGCGAGGGTGTAGTAGTAGCTCTTCCAGCCGAAGGCGACGGGGCCGATGGGCAGGGCGAACGCCACCAGCCAGAGCCCGGCGAAGGCGAGGGTCCCGCGCCGCAGGTCCGCCCGCGCGTCCGCCCGGGCCGGCAGCCAGAGCGCCAGGGCTGCGAGCGGCGCGAGCGGGACCAGCGCCGGGGCGTGCTCCCACAGCGCGCGCACCACGCCGGCCGGGTGCTCGAGCCCGAGCAGGCTCTGGAGCTCGTGCGCGAGGGCGGCGACGAAGTCCCCGGGCGCCCACCGTAACGCGCCCGCCGTGGCCGGCTCGCGGAGGCGCATCGCGATCACCACGCCGAGCCACGCCGCCCCGATGACCGCGAACGGCGTGAGCCGGCGCGCGAGCCCCCGCAGCGCCGCGCGCCCGGGTGGTTCCACGCCGCGCGGCTCGCAGAGGAGCGTCCAGGCCGCCAGCGCCACGGGCAGCGGGAAGGCCGCCTCCTTGCTGGCCAGCGCCGCGAGGTAGGCGAGGCCGGCCCAGCCATCCCGCCGGCGGCGGAAGAGGGCGAGGGCGGCGAGCACGAATGCGAGCGACAGCAGATCCTGGCTGCAGGAGATCCAGATGAGGTTCACGCGTTGGAGCGGCAGCAGGGCGAAGTAGAGGGCGCCGGCGAGCGCGCCGGCCAAGGGCAGGCAGGCGAGCAGCAGATCCAGGAGCAGCGCGAGGGCCGCCGCGAACACCGCCGCGTTGGCCAGGTGGAACACCCCGGGCGAGCCGCCCGCGAGCGGGGTCAGGACCGCGAAGTAGACCTGGCGCGAAAGCGGACGGTAGTAGTTCCCGATCGCCCCGAGGTGGGTGAGCGAGGCGGTGAGCGGCTGGCGGCGCGCCGCCTCCAGGAACAGGTAGTCATCGTTGAGGAAGCCGGTTTGGAGCGCGCCTCGGTAGAGCGCCGCGAGCCCGACCGCGGCGACGACGGCGGCCAGCCACCACGGGAACCGCCGAGCGGGGGTCACGGTGCCGCAATCTACCAAGCGGTCCGGCCCCGGACCACCGCCGGACGGGCCGGATCGTGGCGCCCCCGGCCGGTTCCGGGGCCGCCCGGGTTGTGGCTAAAGCGGCCCCCCCGGCGGCCGATAACCGTTGCGACCCCTGGGGTGTCCCTCACCACCTGCGCAGGATGCGCTCGCATGATCGCCACGCCCGAACCGAACCTCGAACGCCTGAACCGCCGCACCTGGGCGCTCTGGGCGATGGCCTTCTCGGTCATCGTCGCCCTGACCATTGCGGTGCCGATCCTCTATCTGCCCGGGCTGCAGATGCTGCGCGCCGAGGACGAGGGCGAACTCTGGATCCGCAACGGCTCGACCGTGAGCTGGGGCCTGGCCGGGCTGGTCATCATCTTCTGCGGCTACGTGATCTTCAAGCAGCGCGAGCTGAACCGCGTCCGCAAGGCGCTGGTCGCCGACGAGCTGGAGCTGCAGGACTCCCGCACGCGGCTCTCCGAGATCTCGGCGCTGTTCCAGCTCTCGACCACCCTCAACCTCCAGCTCCACCTGGACTCGATCCTCGAGATCATCGTGCGGCGGGTCATCGCCACGCTCAAGGCGCAGCAGGCCTCGATCATGATCTACAACCACGAGTCGGGGCAGCTCGAGACCCGCGCCAGCTACGGGCTCGAGTCGGAGTTCGCCCGCAACGCCAAGGCGCCGATGGGCCACGGGATCGCGGGCTGGGTGGCGCAACGGCAGAGGTCGGTGCTGCTCGGCCTCCAGGCGCCGAACCCGGAGATGGGCCGGCACTACAAGCACAACCGCCGGATCACCTCGGCCCTGTCGCTGCCGCTGTGCGTCGGCGACCGCTGCCTGGGCGTGCTCAACGTCAACCGCATCAACAATCCGGAGTCGTTCCGCGAGCACCATCGCGACATGCTGCGGCTGTTCTCCGAGCACGTCGGCGCCGTCATCGACCGCGCCGAGGTCATGGAGCGCCTCTCCGCGCACGCGCAGGCCCTGGAGTCGTCGAACCTCAAGCTGGCCGAGCTCAACCGGATGAAGGACGTGTTCCTCTCGACCGCCAGCCACGAGCTCAAGACGCCGCTCACCTCGGTGATCGCCTACTCCGAGCTGCTCGACGAGCATTCGGTCACGCTGTCGTCCCAGCAGCGCGCCGAGTTCCTGGCCCGGCTGCAGGCCGAGGCCAATCGCCTGCTCGGCCTGATCGAGGACATCCTCGACCTGTCGCGCCTCGAGACCGGCAAGCTCACGCTGCGGCGCCAGAGCGTCTCGGTCAACGCCATCGTCCACGCCGCCCTCGAGACCACCCAGCCGCTGGCGTCCAAGCACGGCGTCGCGCTGCGCGAGCGCCTGGACGACGGACTGGCGAACCTGGAGGTGGACGAGGTCAAGATGCGGCAGGTGGTCGTCAACCTGCTGACCAACGCCGTCAAGTTCAGCCCCGAGGGCCAGACCGTCACCGTCGGCACCCGGTTCGACGACGGGTTCATCGTGATCGAGGTCGAGGACCATGGCCCCGGGGTCAAGCCCGAGGACTCGGCGCACATCTTCGAGCTGTTCGGCCAGGGCCTGCGCGAGCAGGACGGCCGGACCAGCGGGCTCGGCATGGGCCTGCACCTCGTCAAGCGCATCGCCGAGCTGCACGGCGGCCACGTGGGCGTCAACAGCACCCCCGGCGCCGGCAGCACCTTCTGGGTGCGCCTGCCGCTCCCGGCCGCGGCCACCGAGCCCGACGCCCCGGCCGCCGAGCCCGAGACCCGGGCCGCTTAGGCGCTTCTCGCGCCCCCAAGGGGCGCCGCGGGGCCGGCGGTCCCGACGCCGGCGCGTCGCAAGTCCCTCCTGGTCCGTCGTCGAGCGGATCCGCACACCCTCCTCCTCCCCCCGGCCGCTGTGTGATACTCGGGCCCTTCCTCGGGGGGCCGGACACACATGTCCGAACATTCCGTACCTGGAGACATGGCGCCGTCCGCATCCTCCAAGACGTCGGCGGGGGATCGGGGGGTGGCGGCCCCGCCACCGGCGGGGGCGTCCCCGGCCTCCTTGCGGACCGGCGACGCCCCCGACCGGGCCGAGCTGGAACGCGTCCGCGCCCGCGACCCCGAAGCGCTCGAGGCGTTCTTCGAGCGGTATTTCGACCGGGTCTACGGGCTGGTCTACCGCCTGCTCGGCGACCGGACCCTGGCCGAGGACATGACGCAGGAGGTGTTCCTGAAGGTGCATCGCGCGGCGCATCAGCTCGACCCGGGGCGGGACCCGGCGCCGTGGATCATGACCATCGCCCACAACGCCTGCCGCGACCTGTGGCGGTCGAACGCCTGGAAGCTCACGCGGCGCGCCGCCTCGCTCGACGGCGACTCACCGTTGGCGGCCACGCTCACCCGGGGCACCAACGATCCGGAGCGCGACCTGCTCGCCGATGAGCGCGAGCGGCTGGTGCAGGACGCACTCCTCAAGCTGCCCGAGCCGCTGCGCGTCGCCATCGTCATGCACGACTATCAGGGGCTGGGCCACGAGGAGATCGCGGCCGCGACCGGCGTCCAGCACGCCGCCGCGCGCAAGCGCTACTCGCGCGCCCTGGCCGCCCTCGCGGCCCTTCTCAAGGACACGCTCGGATGACGCCGGACCCGAACGCCCCCCGCAGCGACGCCGAGACGCGCGCGCGCGATGCCGTGCGCGGGCTCGCGATGCCGCGGGCCGACGTGGCCTACCGGGCGCGGCTCAAGCGTGACTTCGCGAGCGGCCGGATCGGCGCGCGGCGGGTGCTGGAGCTGCCGGTCGCCTGGCACCGGCGGCCATTCTGGCGGTGGGCGCTGGCGCCGGTCACGGTCGCCCTCCTGGCGGTGGCGCTGTTCGCCACCAACCGCGGTCCAGCGTGGACCGTGCTCTCGACCACCGGCGATGGCATCGCCATCGTGGACGAGACGCCGGTGCCGCTCGCCCACGCCGAGGAGCTCGAGCGCCGGCTTCGTCCCGGCGCGCGCGTCGTGGCGCCGGAGGGCGCCGAGGTCGAGCTGGCGAGCGCCGCTGGCATTGTGTTCCAGGTGACCGGCGGGACCGAGTTCACGGTGCCGGCGAGCCCGGGCCGCTGGTTCGCGCGCCGGGTCACGGGGGCGGTCCGCCACGGCGAGATCCGCGTCACCACCGGCCCCTCGTTCCGTGGTGCCCGGCTCCACCTCGACACGCCCGAGGCGGCGGTGGAGGTGACCGGCACGACGCTGGCGGTGATCTGCGAGCCGGCGGGCACGTGCGTGTGCGTGTTCGAGGGGGTCGTGCACGTGGGGGCGAAGGGGGCGGCGGCGGAGGCGGTGCCGGGGGGACGGCGCCGGTACGTCTTCAGCGACGGGCGACCTCCGGAAGTGGCCGACATCCGGCCGGCGGAGATCGGCAAGCTCGGGTCGTTCCGCGCCGGGCGCCGGGACTGGCTGGAGGGCGCGGCGCGGTAGGCTCGGCTGCGGGCCGCGCGGGCACCGAGGCCGTTCGGGCACCGGTGGTGCCGGGCAGGCACCGGTGGTGCTGGACAGGCGCCGGGTGCGGGCGACGGGTCGGCACCGCGCGGCGGCACGCTCGCCTCCGCATCCTGCTCCGGCTCGCTGCCCCGAGGCTCGCTCCGCCATCCCTGGCTCCCGCGAGCCTCGGACGCACCGCCGCGTGGTGCCGGCCCGTCGCCCGCACCGTTCGCCTGCTCGGCGGAGGCCCGCGCCCGCTCGCGAGCTCGGACGCGCCGCCCGTCGCCCGCACCCGGAGCGCGATTCGTCTTGGTTGCTGCGGCTGTGGCTCGCGCCGGCTCGCGAGCTCGGACGGTGGCGCCGGCCGGTCGCCCGCACCCGGCGCGCGAATCAGCTCGCCTGCTGCGGCTGAGGCCGGCTTGGGCTACGCGGCGGCTTCGGGCTCGGGGGCGGCGGGGTACTCGACGGCTTTGAGGGGGCGCACGATGCTCAGTTCTTTGGGCAGCGGGCGGTACTCGATCGGGTGGTCCTGGGGCACGGGGTCGCCGGTGATGCTGATCACCACGCGCACGTGCGGGCGGGCGAGGTCGGCGGCGTTGGGGGCCAGCACGGCGGCGGTCGAACCATCGTCGAGCAACACCAGCTGGCCCGGCGGGTAGTAGCCCACGGTCTGCACCAGCGCCCACAGCATGGCGGCGTCGAACCGCTTGCGCAGCGGCCCGAGCATCAGGCCGAGCGCGTCGTAGGGCGTGGTGACCGCGCCCCGCTCGCTGCGGTGACCCAGCAGGCTCACGTAGCAGTCGGCGACGGCGACGAGCCGCGACATCACGCTCTGGGGCCAGCGGCCCTCGAACTTGGGGTAGCCCGAGCCGTCCGGCAGGATGTGGTGCTCGAGGGCGACGCGCATGCAGCGCAGGGTCGTCTGGTTGAGCGTGGTCGTGTGCGCCAATAGAATTGCGCCCTCGACCGGGTGGCGCTCGGCCGCGGCGCGCTCCTCGTCGGTGAACGACTCCAGCGGGTGGTGGATCAGGTCGACGACGGCGCTCTTGCCTACGTCGTGGAGCAGGGCGGCCACCCCCAGGTCGGCGAGCGCGCGGCGATCCATCTCGAGCAGCTTGCCCATCGTGACCGCGACCAGGCACACGTTCACGGCGTGCGCGTAGGTGTATTCGTCCTTGTGGGTGAGGCTCGAGAGCCCCACCACCACCGGCTCGTCGGCGAACGCGCCATCGACGAGCGGCTGCACCACGCGCTTGCCGTGGCGCAGCTCGAGACCGCTCTGCAGCGTCGTGGTGGTGAGCAGGGACCGGGCGCCCTGGATCGCCTGCGAGTAGTTCTTGCGCGCCGCCCCCCGCGGGGCGCTGCCCTTGCCGCCGTAGCCACCGCCGCCGCTGGAGCCCGACCCGCCGGTGGACACGGCCCCGTCGCCGGCGGCGGCGTCGCTTCCGAACGCCTCGCCCACCCATTGCAGCGAGCTGTCGTACTCGAAGTCGTCCTCCGGCGCCTCGGTCGAGGCGTGGATCGCCGGGGCCACGTGATCGAGGCCCTGGGCGAGGCAGGCGGCCAGCAGCTCGGGTCCGGCGTAGACCTCCGGCTGCAGGAAGAGCCGGAAGAAGGCATGCAGCTCCGCGGGTTTGATCCCGGCCTGCAGCCGCAGGCCGGCGATGCCGCGGCGCCGGAACTCCTCCAAGGCGGAGTTCTGGAACTTGATGCTGTTCTTGCGGACCGGGATCCGCACGCCGTTGAGGTAGAGATCCTCCTCCAGCGATACCAGCACCGCCTCGCCCGGGTCGTCGAGCAGCGGGGCCAGGGTTTCGAGCAGGCCGTCGATCTGCTGCTTGAAGACATGATTGTCCGGCGTGTAGGTGCGGCCGATGCGCAGGGTGGCCGCAAACCGCATGACCACCTGGACGCCGATCTCCCGGCACCGCTGGTCGGCCGGGCCCGGCGCGCCCTCGCCGGCGGGACGATGGGATGGGGGGGTCATGCCGCCTTCCTCGTGGCCAGGGCTTCCTGACAGGCGAGCCGGACCGCCTCGCTGCGCGAGCGCAGTCCTTCGGCGAGCGCCGCCTGGGCCGCCTCGGAGCCGAGCCGCTGGAGCGTGCGCGCCGCGGCGGAGCGCTCCAGGGTGCGGCGGGCGAACCAGCCGCCTTTGTGGAGCAGGAGCTTGAGCGCCGGGATCGCCGCATCATCGGCCACCTCGGCGAGCGCGTTGAAGAGCGTGCGCTGATTGTCCTCGCTGCGCGACTCGAAGTCCGGGGCGGCGATCTGCTTGAGGATGGTCTCGGCGGCCTGCGAGTTCTTCTCCCGGGTCAGCATGTTGAGCGCCGCCGAGAGCAGCTGCGGGTCCTGGGTGTCGAGGTGGGCGACCAGGATGGGCGCGCGCAGGTCGCGCGGCACGTTGCCGAGGGCCGCGACCACCTGCCGGCGCACGCGCGGCTCGGGATGCTCGGAGGCGAGGGCGAGGATCGACGCCACCTCGGCGCCGCCGATCTGTCCCAGGATGAACACCGCGTTGCGCGCCACGTACCAGCGATGATCGGTGATGTAGGGCGCCAGCAGCTCGGGCTCATCGCTGCACAGGTAACAGAGCATCGTGCAGGCGGCGGCGCGCGTGCGGCTCTTGCGGGCCTTGGCCATCACCGAGCAGGCGAGGTCGAGCGCGGGTCGCCCGAGGGCCACCACCAGCGCGAAGAAACAGGCCTGCTCGTCGGTCTCCGACTCGTCGAGCCGCTCGGAGATGTCGTCGGTGTCGAGCCCGGAGATGCCTTCGGTGAGCTCCGCGGTGGAGAGCGAGCCGTCCGGATCCAGCTCGCGCAGCAGCCGGAGCGTCTCCTGCGCTTCGGCCCACGAGGAGCGCTGGATGGCGCCCACGAGCCAGGTGGCGACCGAGTGCGCGAGCAGCGAGCGGGTCCGGGATCCGGGCGCCAGGCCCAAGATCTCCCGGATCACGTCGGGGGCCTGGACCGTCCAGTCGGTGGAGCGTTCGCCCACCCACTCGGTGGAGAGCCGCATGCGCGAGAACTCCATCGCGGGGAGCATCTTCTGGTACGCGGAAGGGACGTCCGCCGGGTCCAAGGGCAGCGGCCAGTCGTCGAAGGTGTCGCGGTGGAGTCCCTGTGCCGCCCCCGAGGCCTGCCCGAGCTCGGCCCGGATCTCGTTGCCCGACGGCGTCCAGGCGTAGCTCTGTCCCACCTCGCCCCCGCCGCCGCCGCCGGCGCCCGGCCGGCGCGAGGACAGGTAGATGGTCTGCTCCAGCGGCACCGCCTCGATCTGGATGTGCGTGGTGTTGGCCTGCCACATGAGCGTGACCATGTCGTCGTGCGTGATCACGCCGCCGCTCGAGGCGAGCAGGGCATCGAACAGCGCGTCGAGGTCGCGCCGGGGCAGCCCGGGCAGCAGGACCAGCGCGCGGATGCCGTCGCGGTAGAACAGGAAGGGGAGGGTTTCCTCCTTGCTGCTCATGCCCTCGGCGTCGGCCGTGGGCTGGCTGGGGCGGACCACGGCCTCGTCGAGCAGGAAGATCTCGTTCGGCGTGATGCGGAATCGCCAGGCGCCGTAGATCGAGAGGGCCTGCGCGAGCGGCTCGAGCAGCTGGTCACGGACCTGCACCACGATCGGGTAGTCCGGCTTGTAGAGCCGGCAGATCTTGATGGCCCGCCCGATCAGGCGGAACCACTGGTGCGCGGCCTGGGCCGGGGCGCTGAAATCCTTCAGCGACGGCTGCCGCAATGCGTTGCCGGTGCCGATCGTCATGCGTCGGGTCGCTCCATCCGTGTCTCGCCGTCGCACGCCGGAACCCGCGCGGCCTCGCGCCGCGCCCGGGCTGCCGCCGCCGGGTGGTCCCGGGAGGTATCGGCAGCCCGGCCAACGGGATTCACATCGGAACGCCGGGGCTAGGAAGCCCCGATTCTAGGGCCTACTTGCGCACCGGCACCACGGACTTGTCGTCGAGCCCCAGCACGTTCACGAGATCTGAGCCCGCCGGGACGATGAACTTGGTCTGGTTGGCGAGCACGGTGTTGAGCACGTCGAGCTTCTTGCTCACCTCGGCGCGCTCCTTGAAGAAGCTCTCGGCCGCGTTGGAGACCATCTCGATGGCCTTGGCCTCGGCGGTCGCCCGGGTGATGCGCGCCTGGGCGTCGCCCTCGGCCTTGAGGATCTCCGACTGCTTGACGCCCTCGGCCTGTAGGATCTGCGACTGCTTGACGCCCTCGGCCTCGAGGATGTTGGCGCGCTTGTCGCGCTCGGCCTTCATCTGGCGGGACATGGCCTCGGTGATGTCCGCGGGCGGGTCGATCTTCTGCACCTCGACCCGCGTCACCTTGACGCCCCAGGTGTTGGTGGCCTCGTCGAGCACGTTGCGCAGGTTGGCGTTGATGGTGTCGCGCGCGGTGAGGGTCTCGTCGAGCGACTTGTCGCCGATCAGGTTGCGGAGGTTGGTCTGCGCCAGCGTGGTGGCGGCGTAGCCGAAGTTCTGCACCTCGAAGGTGGCCTTCACCGGATCGCTGATGCGGTAGTAGATGACCGCATCGACCGTGACCGAGACGTTGTCCTTGGTGATGACCTTCTGCGGCTCGACGTTGATGACCCGCTCGCGCATGTCCACCTTCTGCATGTCCTCGATCACCGGGACCAGGAAGGTGAGCCCCGAGCCCACCGTGGTGCGATAGCGCCCCAAGCGCAACACCAGGCCCTTCTCGTACTGGGCCACCACGCGCGCCGAACGGGCCAGCGAGACGAGCGCGATCATCAGCACGACGAACAGCAGCATCATCCCGAGGATCCCTACCGGGTTTCCCATCGCGTCACCTCACGCTGAGGGTCACGCCGTCCACCCCTTCGACCGTGACCACGACGCCCTGCTCGAAGGGTCCGGCCGACCCGGGCGCGGGGACGGCGCGCCACACCTCGTCGCGGACCT